>JAKJFB010000354.1 GCA_022705125.1 Pseudomonadota bacterium | reverse complement strand
CGGGGCCGAAGCGCAGCCGCCGCGGCCCGCCGTGCGGCACGTCGTATTCGGTGACTGCGAGCGTCTTCGGATCGATGTGACCGATCTTGTTCGACAGCAGCTTGCTGTACCAGATGCCGCCGTCGCGCGGATCGATGTCGATGCCGTACGGCCAGTTGAACACGTCGCGGCCGCCGTTCATCCACTTGTGGTGCGAAAGGTACAGGTGGTAGTTCTTCTCGGGAAACCACGAACAGATCTTCAGCACCACGCCGATGAAGGTATCGCTGATCCAGCGCATCACGCCGTTGTGCGGTGTGGCGACCTCGGTGAAGCGCTCCGTCTTCGGGTCGAACTTCATCACGGTGTTGGACACGAGCACCGTGAACCAGAGATTGTCGTCCTTGTCGGCGCGGATCGTGTGCGAGTACAGTCCCTTGCGCCACAGGAAGCCCTGCGGGATCGGGTAGAGCTTCCACTCCTTCGTCGCCGGGTTGAACATCAGCAGGTTGCTCGACAGCGCGCCGGTGAAGAAGATGCGCCCGTCGGAGATCTGCGCGCCGCTGTGCGGGCCGTGGCGGCCGGTGAAGATGCCGATCGGCAGCTGCATGCCGCGGAAATTTCCACCCACCACCTCGTCGGTCACCGGCATCTCGTATTTTTCGATCTGTCCGGAGTGGCGATCGAGGATGTAGACCTCGTCGCGTCCTTCGTCGATGCCCATCAGGCGATCGTCGGCGAGCACTATGGTATCGTGCAGGAAGGACATCGGCGTGGCGGCATGCCACTCCTCGATGCGCGCTTTCGCCTGCTCGGGGCTGAAGTCGTGCTCCTGTATCGCGGCGACGGGCTTGCCGGTGAAGCCCCTGGCCAGCATCGCGGCGATGTTCCTCTGCTCGCGCCAGGTCAGCATCGCAAGATAGCCTTCCATGCGGCGCACGGTGTCCGTCCACTCGCTCTCGCTGCGTGGCCGGCGAGTCAGCGCGTTGCCCTGCTGGTGACAGAAGCTGCACTGGGAAATGAAGGTCTCTTTCGCTTCCCCGTCCTGGAATGGCAGCATGGCGGCGTGAGCCGATGCCGTGAGCGTGTCGGACAGTTCCTCCACCGAGGCGATCTTCTCGACGCTGAAATCCACCGCGAGCTGCTGCCCGGCACCGAGCTCCACCGTCTGCACCACGTCGCGGAAATACGGCGTGCGCGCCCGCACCTGCAGCGTGCCGGCGAATCCGGTCGGCAGGCTGTAGCGGCCCGCGGCATCGCTGTAGACGGTTTCCTTGCGGTCGCGCGCCGCGTTCCAGACGGTCACCATGGCCCCGGCGACCGCCTTGCCGTCGGAGGTGCGTACGCTGCCGTCGAGCGTACCGGCGGCGGCGCCCGTGCCGAGAACGAGCGCCATCAGGCCGAACCAATGGAGGAATTTCATGAGAGAACCTCGCTCAGCCGAAGTGGTAGAAATAGAGATGCAGCGCGGCGACGGCAAGCGCGCGGGCGGAATCAGTCGCATTGGCGCGCGACGGCGCGTGCGCGCGCCAGCGCACGGATCCACGCCGCCGCGAAAAACACGGTCAGCAGCAACAGAGCCAGCGCCGGCAGCGCATCGGGCAGTACCAGGTCGCCCTTCATCGGCGTCAGCGCGACCATCAGCGCGGCGGCCTTGTACGGCAGGTACTCGAGGTAGGCCGGATCGCCGATCAGCTCCAGGAATGCGCGGCGGCTGGGGTAACGCACCACCAGCACGCGGCTCCAGTTGTCGATCGCCGGATCGAGGCCGATCAGGTTGGTGCTGGACTGTGCTCCAGCCGGCACTCCCTGCATCGCGCTGCCAAACAAGGGGTATGCGCCGAGCTTGAACAGCAGCGGCATCACCTTCTGTTCGTACAGCGCATTGGCCTGCTCTGGCGTGCCCTTGAAGCCCTCGACTCCGGGCATCGGGCGCAACTCCGGGTAGTAGCGCATCAGGTTCAGCATGTACACGGGCCTGCCGTCGTCGGCTTCGCCCCAGGCACGCAGGTGCTCGAGGATGGCGCGCTTCTCTTCGGCCGGCCACGGCGCATGCTGCTCCAGCATGGTGAGATGGCGATCCACCTCGGCCTGGCTCAGCCTGCTGCCGGGCGCGAACCAGGCGGAGCCCGCCAGGAACAAGGCAAGCAACGCGACAGCCAGCACGATCTCGAAACGAAAGTGCTTCATGGTGACTCCCCGATCGGCTCAGCAGGTGGCACGGCTCGAGACGGCGTGAGCCCGATCAGAACGCGGCGCGCACGGTCAGCCCGTACGAACGCGGCGCCTGGCGGAAGCTCTGGTAGCTCTTGTCGTTGGCGAACAGGTTCATGCTCGCATCGAGGTTGACCACCTCCTCGTCGGCCGCGTTGTCGACCCACGCCACCACTTCGTAGGCGTCCCAGCGCGTGCCGAGGCGCAAGTTGACCCAGTTGTAGGCGTCCTGCACCAGGCGCGGGTCGATCTGGGAGCTCGTGTTGTACTCGTCCGACCACGACCAGTCGGCGCGCGCGTACACCTCCCCCCAGCTCACGTCGGCCTCGTAGAGCAGCCCCACGTGCGTGGTCCACTCCGGCGCGTTGACGGGATGCTCGCCGCTGAGGTCGCAAGTGCCGGGAAGCGAGCCGTCCGGCGTGCGGCCCGCGTAGCACAACCCGCTGGTGTACTCCTCGTAGGTGAAATCGGCGTAGGAGATGCCGAAGTCCGCAGTGACTTTCTCGCCGAGCAGCAGCTTGCCCTCGGCTTCGGCGCCCTTCAATTCGGCCTTCTCGGCGTTGGTGACGTTGAACGTCTGGCCGACGAAGGCCGCGTCCTGGTAGTCGTCGTACTCGGTGTAGAACGCGCTGACCGCCACCTGCATCGCGCCCTCGAGCAGCGTGCTCTTCACGCCGGCCTCGTAGTGCATGATGTCCTCGTCCTTGAACTCGCGCTGATCGATGGGCGTACGGCCCCAACCGACGTTGAAGCCTCCAGACTTGAAGCCGTGCGAGACGGTCGCGAACAGGTTCACGTCGTCGCTGAGCGTGAACTGCGGGGTGAGCGACCAGGTCACCTCGTCGGTGTCGCGGTCCATCTCGCCGTTGTTCGCGGGCGCGGTACTGATCAGGTTGGCCGACAGCAGGCTCAGCCCCGGCACCGTGAGCGATTGCAGCACCTCGGCATCCTTCTCCTCGGTCTGCCAGCGCGCGCCGCCGGTCACCGAGAAGCGGTCCGTAATGTTCCAGGTCGCCTGACCGAAGAGGCCGACGTAATCGGTGTCCTGGCTGGCGTCCAGCAGACCGTTCTGGCCCGGCGTCGCGAAGGGTACCGGGATCGGCAAGCGCAACAGCAGCTGCAGCAGCCGCGCGGACGAAGGGTGCGCGCTGTAGGTGTCTTCGAGGAAGATCGGACGGTCGCCGTCGTCGCCGCGCTCGAACTCGTTCTGGTACCAGAACACGCCGGTCAGCCAGTCCACGGTCTCTCCGCCCGCAGAGGCGAGGCGCAGTTCCTGCTGCCAGCTCTCCCCCTCCTGGGTGTCGTGGAACCGCAGCAGC
>JAKJFB010000353.1 GCA_022705125.1 Pseudomonadota bacterium | reverse complement strand
ACAGGGTGCCGGTGCGACCGAATCCGACCGCGATCTCGTCCGCGATCAGGTCCACACCGTGCGCGTCGCACAGCGCGCGCGCGCGGCGCAGGTAGGCCGGATGGTGCATGCGCATGCCGCCGGCGCATTGCACCAGCGGCTCAAGGATGAGCGCACAAACGGTGCCGGCGTGCGCTTGCAGCAGGGATTCCAGCGCCGCTGCAGCGCGCAGCGCGCAGGCCTCGGCATCCTCCCCATCGAGCGCGTTCCAGGCATCGGGCGAGGGCGCGAAGATCGGTTCGATCATCAAGGGTGCGTAGACGCGGCGGTAGAGAGGGATGTCGGTGACGCCGAGTGCGCCGAGGGTCTCGCCGTGGTAGCCGTTGGCGAGCGCGATGAAGCGGGAACGCGTCGCTTCGCCGCGATTGCGACGGCGGTGGAAACTCATCTTCAGCGCCACTTCCACCGCGGCCGAACCATTGTCCGCAAAGAACACCTTGGCCAGCGGCGCGCGGTCCGGTTGTCGCGGGGCGATCGCCAGCAGGTTCTCGGCCAGCTCGACCGCCGGCTGGTGCGAGAACCCGGCCAGGATCACCTGTTCCAGGCGCGAGGCCTGGGCGGCAATCGCGGCCGCGATGCGCGGCTCGGCATGGCCGAACAGGTTGGTCCACCAACTCGACACCGCATCGAGATAGCGCCGGCCGTCGAAACCTTCCAGCCACACCCCGCGCCCGGCGCGGATCGGCACCAGCGGTAACGTTTCCGGGTGCTCGCGCATCTGGGTGCAGGGGTGCCAGAGCACCCGCAGGTCGCGCTCGCGCCACTGGCCGGCTTCGTCCATTAAGATCGCCGCATCGCTTGCAGGGTGTTCGCAATGATCCGCAGTCCCCGTTCCGCTGTCCATGCGCCGATGTGCGCGCCGCGCCGCCCCCTGCGCCGTGCGCGCGCTGCTGTGCCCTCCGTGCCGCGCGGCTTCACCCTGATCGAAGTGCTGGTCGTGGTGGTGATCCTCGGCATTCTCGCGGCCGTCGTGGTGCCTCGTTTCTTCGACAAGCCTGGCGAGGCACGCCAGGCGCGCGCCAAGGTCGATGTGCAGGCACTGGTCACGGCCCTGAACCTGTACCGGCTCGACAACTTCTCCTACCCCAGCACCGAGCAGGGCTTGCAGGCCCTGGTGCAGAAGCCGGGCGGCTCGCCCGAGCCGCGCAGCTGGAAGCAGGGCGGCTACGTCGATCGGCTGCCGCAGGACCCCTGGGGTCGCGACTACGTGTTCCTGAGTCCGGGCCAGCGCGGCGAGATCGACGTGTACTCGCTCGGCCTCGACGGCCAGCCTGGCGGCGAGGGCGAAGACGCGGACGTGGGCAACTGGGGCGAGTGAGGCTTCCGGAATCGTTGCGCTGACTGAACCATCGAGGCCGGGATCCGTGCGCAGCCGCGGTTTCACCCTGATCGAACTCCTGGTCGTCATCGTGATCGCCGCGGTGCTGGTCGCAACCCTGGTGCTGGCCGCGGGCGGCAGCGGTTCGCGCACCCTCGAGAACGCGGCGCGACGCCAGCACGGGCTGGTCGCGCTCGCCTGCGAGCGCGCGCTGCTGGCCGGACGCGACATCGGCTTCGCCGCCACGCGCGAAGGCATGCGCTACGGCTATTTCCTGGGTGATGGTTGGCGCCCGCTGGGCAGCGACGGCAGCGACGAGTTGCGCGCGCGACCCTGGGGCGATGGCGTCGAGGTCACGCTGGAGCGCGATGGCGAAGTCGTGACGCCAGCCGAACAGGTGCCGGCTGAGGCCGATTTCGCGTGCTTCTCGTCCGGCGAACTCACGCCCTTCCGGATCGACTTGCGCCGCTCCGACGTGGCACAGGCCTGGCGCCTGGAAGGTCAGCTCGATGGGAAACTGACCCTGACGATGCTTGACGATGCGCGCTAGGCCTGCCGGCTTCACCCTGCTCGAGGTGCTGGTCGCGATCCTGCTGCTCGCGCTCGCGCTCACCGCGCTGGTGCGGCTCGCGGGGCTGGAGGCACGCGCCACGGCGCAACTGCGCGACAGCACGTTCGCGCAATGGGTGGCGGCGAACGCGCTGGCGGAGGCACGCTTGCGCGGCATTCCCGCCGCCGGTTCACGCGATGAAGGCGAAGCCACGCTGGGACCGCGTCGCTGGCGCTGGCGCCTGCAGGCGCAGGCCACCGAGGAACCCGACATCGTGCGCCTCGAAGTGCAGGTGTTTGCCGCCGATGATGCCGAGGTGCGCGCGCGTGGCGATGCGGCCTTGGCGGTCGCCAGTCTCACCGGCTTCGCCGGAGGCACGCGATGACGCATCGTTGCCGCCGCCGGTCCGCCGCGCGATCGCGGTCCGCAGGCTTCACCCTGGTGGAGATGCTGGTGGCGGTGGCGATCTTCGCGCTGGCCTCGGCCCTGGCCTATGGCGGCCTCGCGGCGCTGCTGCGGGCGCGGACCCAACTCGACGCCGAAAACGAGCGACTTGGCCGCCTCCAGTTCGCCATCGGTCTGGTCGAGCGTGACTTGCGCGGTTTCGTGCCGCGCGCGATCCGCGATGGCTACGGTGCGCCGCTGCCGGCCCTGGGCGGAACTCGTGAGGGCATCGAGTTCAGTCGCCTCGGCCTCGCCAATGCCCTGGCCTTGCCGCGCGCCGAAATCGAGCGCGTCGGGTATCGCCTGCAGCAGGACCGGCTGCAGCGCCTGCGCTATCCGGTGCTGGATCGCAGCCCGGGCAGCGTGCCGCAGGTCGACGAGTTGCTGGATGGGGTCGAGTCGATCGACTTCGATTACGTGGCAGCCGATGGGCGCGAACTGGCGCAATGGCCCGCGCCGCGCGCGAACCCGGATTCACCCCCACGCGCCGTGGCATTCACTTTGACGCTGTCCGACTACGGCCCGATCCGCCGCGTGCTGGAACTGCCCGACGAGGCCGCGCCATGACGGCGCGCGTGCCACCCAGGCGCGAGCGCGGCGTGGCGCTGATCGCTGCCGTGCTCGTGGTGGCGCTCGCCACCGTGCTGGTGGCGGCCATGCTCGATCGCGGCGAGGCCGCGCGCGCCCGCACCCGCAACATCCTGCGCGCCGAGCAGGGCTGGCAACTGATGCGCGGCCTCGAAGGCTGGGCGGCCCTCGCGCTGCGCCGCGACGCGGAACACAATGGCGTCGATGCGAACGACGACGTCTGGGCGCAGCCGCTGCCGCCGCTGGACCTGCCCGAGGCGCGCATCCAGGGCCGATTGCGCGAACTCGGCGGCTGCTTCAACCTCAATTCGATGCAGCAGGGCGGGGTTGAGAACGCCGCCGCGGTGGCACGCTTCGAACGCTTGCTGCGCGCGCTGAAGCTCGATCCGCGCATCGCCGCCCAAGCGCGCGACTGGATCGACGCCGACGTGACTCCGACCACCAATGGCGTGGAAGACATGAGCCTGATGCTGCGCGTGCCGCCGTATCGGGCGGCCAACCGGGCCTATGCCCACGTGTCGGAGTTGCGCCTGCTGCCGGCGGTGGATGCCGAGGTCTACGCCGTGCTGGCGCCGCAGGTGTGCGCCTTGCCGGCGAACAC
>JAKJFB010000352.1:402-3575 GCA_022705125.1 Pseudomonadota bacterium | reverse complement strand
CGAAACGGCAGGCGCATGACCTGGCAATGGCGGAGACACGAAGTGAAAACAGGACTGTGGATGCAGCGCACCGCGCTGATGTTTCTGCTTGGCTGCGCGGGCGCGCTGGCGCAGGCAGCCTGCCCCGAGCACACCGAAGGCTTCACCTGCAGGGAGTACGAGAGTCCGCCGCGCCACGCCTCGACGCCGCCGGGACGCTACGTCATGTACTTCTACATCGAGACCTGCCCGCACTGCCAGGACGCGCGACCCAAGGTCGATGCCTGGCGCAAGACGCTGCCGCAGGACCTGAAGTACATCGAGCACGTGGCGAAGTGGCGCGATCGCGAGGGAGCGGCGTTCGCGTATCGCATCGAGAGCGTGCCGAGCTTCGTCGTCGACGGGAAATACCTGATCGCCATCGACAGCTGGGAGCCCGAGCACACCGATGCCGCGATCGCGCTGGTCAGCGAGCTCGCGGGCCTCGAGCCCGCGCACTGATGGCATCGCGGCGCGACCCCGGCGCGCCGGTGCGGTGCACGGCGCGCGAACGACATCGCGCGCCCCGTGAACGAGTCGCGCGATGCAGCCCGGGCCCTCAGGCGTGCTGGCTGCTGACCGCGACGATCTCGCCGGTCATGTAGCTCGCGTAGTCGCTGGCGAGGAACACCATCACGTTGGCCACTTCCCACACCTCGGCGCCGCGGCCGAAGGCTTCCTTCTTCTCGAGCTCGGCCAGCAGGTCGACCGGCGTGGTCTTCTTCAGGAAATCGTGCAGCGCCAGCGAGGGCGATACCGCGTTGATGCGGATGCCGAAGGGCGCGGCCTCCATGGCCGCGCAGCGCGTGAGCGCCATGACGCCGGCCTTCGCCGCGGCGTAGTGGCACTGGTCGGGCTGCGCGCGCCAGCCCAGCACGGATGCGTTGTTGACGATCACGCCGGCCTTGCGCTGTTGCATGATGCGCAGCATCGCGCGCGTCATGCGCATGGTGCCCGTGAGCGTGATGTCGAGCACGCGGTGCCACTCCTCGTCCGTCATGTCGATGAGCGCCTTCGTGCCGCCGAGGCCCGCGTTGTTGATCAGCACGTCGACGCCGCCGAGCTTCTCCTCGGCCGCGTTCACCAACGCCTGCACCTGCGCCTCGTCGGTGACGTTGGCGACCAGGCCGAACACCTGCTGCGTGCCGCCGAGCGCCTTCAGCGCCTCCACGGCCTGCGCGGTGCGCCCTTCATGGATGTCGCTGATGAACAGCGCGCGGCAGCCTTCTTCCACGCACTTCTTCGCCGCGGCGAAGCCGATGCCGGCGCCGGCGGCGGCGGTGATCAGGACGGACTTGTTGGCCAGCAGGTTGTGGCCTTCGACGTAGCGGGGGATCAGTGCCATCGGTTCATCTCCGGTTGGATTCTGGTGTCACAGTTTCAGTGCGGGGCGCGGCTCTTTCGGCATGCCCAGCGCGCGCTCGGCGATGATATTGCGCTGGATCTGGTTGGTGCCGCCGTAGATCGTGTCGGAGCGCGTGAACAGGAACAGCGACTGCAGCCGGCCCAGGTTGTAGGGCGCGCTCTCGACGATTTCGGCCTCGGGGCCGAGCACGTCCATCGCGAGCTTGCCGAGGTTGCGGTGCCACACGGCCCAGTACAGCTTGTAGGCCGTGGCCTCGCGCGCGAGCGAGCCGTCCTGCGGCCCCGAGAGCATGCGCATCGCGTTGTAGCGCATGATGCGCAGCCCGATCCACGCGTCCGCGATGCGCTGGCGCAGCGCCGGATCCTTGCCGCGGCCGTTCTCGCGCGCGATGCGCACGATCTCGTCGAGCTCGTTCTGGAACAGCATCTGCTGGCCCAGCGTCGAGGTGCCGCGCTCGAAGCCGAGCAGCGCCATGCCGATCTTCCAGCCGTCGCCGGGCTTGCCGAGCATGTCGTTCGCCTCGCACACGGCGTCGTCGAAGAACACCTCGTTGAACTCCGAGGTGCCGGTGATCTGCTCGATCGGGCGCACGGTAACGCCGGGCTGGTCCATCTTCACGAGGAAGAAGCCGAGCCCCGCGTGCCCGACCGAATCGGGATCGGTGCGCGCGATCACGAAGCACCACTGCGACTCGTGCGCCAGCGAGGTCCACACCTTCTGGCCGTTGATCAACCAGTTGCCGCTCGCCTCGTCCAGGCGCGCCCGGGTCTTCACGGCGGCCAGATCGGAACCGGCGCCCGGCTCGGAATAGCCCTGGCACCACAGCTCGGTGCCGGCGCGGATGCCGGGCAGCAGGCGCGCCTTCTGCTCCTCGGTGCCGAAGGCGATGATCGTGGGGCCCGCGAGCCCCTCGCCGATGTGGCCCACGCGGCCCGGGCCGCCGGCGCGCGCGTATTCCTCGTGGAATATCACCTGCTGTTCGATCGAGGCGCCGCGCCCACCGTATTCGGTCGGCCAGCCGATGCAGGTCCAGCCGCCCGCGGCCATGCGTCGCTCCCAGTGCTTGCGCTCCTCGGAGAACATGTGCTCGTCGCCGGGGCCGCCGCGAAAACGGATCTGCTCGAACTCGCCGCGCAGGTTCTCGCGCAGCCAGCCAGCCACCTCGGCGCGAAAGCGCTCGTCCTGTTCGCTGAAACTCAGTTTCATAGTCCCAACTCCACGGCAATGCGCTCGCGGTGCTCCGCACCGTCGCCAAGGAAACTCTCGCTGGCGCGCGCGCGCTTGAAGTACAGGTGCACGTCGTATTCCCAGGTGAAGCCGACGCCACCGTGCAACTGCATCGCGGTGCCGGCATTGAAGAAATAGGTGTCGCTGCAGTAGGCCTTGGCAAGGCTGGCCGCCTCGGCCAGTTGCGCGCCCTGCGCACCGCCCGTCAATGCCTCCTGCGCCACGCAGGCGGCGTAGTAGACGGCCGACTTCGCAGCCTCGGCTTTCAGCATCATGTCCGCGGCCTTGTGCTTGATGGCCTGGAAGCTCGCGATCGCGCGGCCGAACTGCTGGCGCTCCTTCGTGTAGGCGACCGCCATGTCGAGGATCTGCTGCGCACCGCCGGCCTGCTCGGCCGCGAGCGCGACGCTCGCCAGCGCGAGGGTCTTCCCGAGTGCCGCGTGCGCGCCGCCTTCGGCGCCGAGCAGCGCCTCGGCCGGGACGCTCACGTTGTCCAGGCGCAGCTCGGCGAGCTTGCGCGTCTGGTCCATCGTCGGTAGCCAGGTGCGCGTGACGCCGGCGG
>JAKJFB010000352.1:0-301 GCA_022705125.1 Pseudomonadota bacterium | reverse complement strand
CCGCCGCTGCTGCCCGGCGCGCGTGCCGCGACGACCAGCAGGTCCGCCGTGTGACCATCGACCACGTAGCGGTAGCTGCCATCGAGCACGAAGGCATCGCCTTTGCCCGTGGCCGTCGCCGAAACGCCGTCCGCGTCCCAGCGGCCCGAGGCATCGCACCACGCCAGCGTGGCGCGCATCGAGCCGTCGGCGATCTGCGGCAGGTACTCGACCTTCTGCGCCTCGCTGCCGGCGAGCAGCAGTGCGTTGGCGCCGAGGCATACCGAGGAGAAGTACGGCGCGCACAGCAGGTAGCGACCCA
>JAKJFB010000351.1:3326-3589 GCA_022705125.1 Pseudomonadota bacterium | reverse complement strand
CGGGGCAGGTCAGCGAGGTGGTGGAAACGCAGTTCGGCTTCCATGTCATCAAGCTCGGCGAGCGCAAGCCCGAGCACAAGCTGGAGTACGACGAGGTGAAGGCCGAGCTCATCTCGCGCGAACGTGAAAAATTCCAGGCCGCCCTGCGCAAGCAGAAGGTCGAGGAGACCCGCTCGCTCGAGGGCATCGAGGTGAACCAGGCCGCGGTATCGGCCCTCGTGCAGGCGGCGCCGCGATAGCGCGTGTCCCGCTGCGCGTGCCGG
>JAKJFB010000351.1:422-3316 GCA_022705125.1 Pseudomonadota bacterium | reverse complement strand
CTCGATGATGGGCCTGCTCTGGTCCTTTGCCTCGCCGCTGGTGATGCTGGCGGTCTATACGTTCGTGTTCGGCACCGTCTTTCGCGTGCGCTGGCAGACCGGCGATGGCGACACCGCCAGCTTTGCGCTCAACCTGTTCGCGGGCGTTCTTCTGCACTCCTTCCTCGCCGAATGCCTGAACCGTTCGCCCGCGCTGATCGCGGAGAACACCGGCTACGTCAAGAAGGTGGTGTTTCCGCTGTGGATCGTCCCGGTGGTGCTGGTGCTCGCGGCCCTGTTCCACCTGCTGGTCGGCTTGCTGGTGCTCCTCGTCGGCGCCGGCGTCGTGCAGCAGCAGGTCCATGCCGGCGTGCTGCTGCTGCCCCTGCTGCTGCTGCCGTTCGCGCTGCTTGCACTCGGTTTGAGCTGGTTCATCGCGGCACTGGGCGTGTACCTGCGCGACCTCGCGCAGGTGCTGCCCGTGGTGAGCACGATGCTGCTGTTCCTGGCGCCGGTGCTGTACCCGCTGGAGGCCCTGCCGGCAGGGCTGCGCGAGCACCTGTATCTGAACCCCCTGACCTACGTCATCGGCGAGCTGCGCGCCCTGGTGCTCGGCGGCGCGATGCCCGACTGGCAGGCGCTGGCGCGGTTCACGGGCGTCGCGCTGCTGGTCGCGCTGCTGGGCTGGCAGGTGTTCCGCAAGGCGCAGCCGGGGTTCGCCGATGTCCTCTGATGTCGCGATCCGCCTCGATGGCATCGCCAAGCGCTACCACCTCTTCGCGCACCCCTTCGATCGCCTGCTGTACCAGCTCTTCGGCTGGCGCGCGCAGCGCTGCGAGCCCTTCGACGCGTTGCAGCCGATGAGCCTCGACGTGCGCCGCGGCGAGACGCTGGCCCTGATCGGGCGCAACGGCGCGGGCAAGTCGACGCTGTTGCAGATCATCTGCGGCACGCTGAGCCCGAGCGCGGGCAGCGTGACGGTGAACGGCCGCGTCGCGGCGTTGCTGGAGCTGGGCGCCGGGTTCAACCCGGAGTTCACCGGGCGCGAGAACGTGTACATGAACGGCGCGATCTACGGGCTGGATCGCGCCGAGATCGACGATGCCATGCCCTCGATACTCGCGTTCGCCGAGATCGGCGACTTCATCGACCAGCCCGTGAAGACCTATTCCAGCGGCATGTTCGTGCGGCTCGCGTTCGCGGTGATCGCGCACGTGAACGCCGAGATCCTGATCATCGACGAGGCGCTCGCGGTGGGCGATGCCTACTTCGTGCAGAAATGCATCCGCTTCATCAGGCAGTTCAAGGAGCACGGCACGCTGGTGTTCGTCAGTCACGACGTCCATTCGGTGATCACGCTGTGCGACAAGGCCCTCTGGCTGGATCGCGGGTGCATCGCGCGCCTCGGTCCGGCCAAGGAGGTCTGCGAAGCGTACCTGGGCTCGTTGTACCCGGAGCAGGAGGCCCGCAACGACGCGCAGGAATCCGCCGGGGCCGTGGAGCATCCCGCCGGGCAGTTCGGCACCGGCCAGGCGCGGGTCGAGCAGGTCGAGTTGCTGGGGCAGGACGGTACGCCGCTGAAGCTGCTGATGGCGGCACAACGCGTGCGCCTGCGCCTGAGCGGCCGCGCGTTCACCGACATCGATGCGCCGATCGCCGGATTCTTCGTCAAGAACCGGCTCGGCGAATATCTGCTCGGCGGGAATACCCTGAAGCAGCTGCCGGACTGGCGCTTCGTGCGGGGCGGCAGCCGTTTCGTGGTGGAGTTTGCGTTCCGGATGCCGCTGTTTGCCACCGGCGACTACATCGTCGGCGTCGCCATCGCCGCCGGGACCCAGGAACGGCATGTGCAGCACCACTGGGTGCACGATGCGCTGCATTTCACCGCGGAGGCGGATCCGGCGATGATGGGCTGGATCGCCATCGAGGACCTGGCCTGTCGCGTGGGCGAACCGGAACCCGCCGATGAGCGCGCCTGAGCGCACGGCCGGCAGCGCCAGCGGGCGCGAGACCTGCGTCGACGTGATCATCCCGGTCTATCGCGGCCTCGCGGAAACGCGTGCCTGCATCGAGAGCGTGCTGGCCTCGCGCTGTCGCACCGACGCGCAGATCATCGTGATCGACGATGCGAGCCCCGAGCCGGAGCTGAGGCGCTACCTGCGCGGACTGGACGGCGTGACGGTGCTCGAGAACGCGGCGAACCTCGGTTTCGTGGCCACGGCGAACCGCGGCATGGCGCTGCATCCGGCGCGCGACGTGGTGCTGCTGAACAGCGACACGGTGGTCGCCAACGACTGGCTCGACCGGCTGCGCGCGTGCGCCTGGCGCGAGCCCGCGACCGCCAGCGTGACGCCGTTCTCCAACAACGCCACGATCTGCAGCTACCCGGTCTTCTGCCAGGACAACGCCCTGCCGCAGGGCATGTCGGTGGCGGAACTGGATGCGCTGTTTCGCGAGGTCAACCGCGGCGAGGCGCTGCCCGTTCCCACCGCGGTGGGTTTCTGCATGTACATCCGCCGCGACTGCCTGGCGCAGGTGGGGCTCTTCGACGTGGCGCTGTTCGGCAGGGGCTACGGCGAGGAAAACGAGTTCTGCCTGCGCGCCGCGCGCCAGGGCTGGCGGCACCTGCTCTGCGCGGATACCTTCGTCTACCACGCCGGTGGCGTCAGCTTCGCCGACACGCAATCGGAGCAGAAGCAGGCCGCGATGAAGACGCTCACCGCGCTGTACCCGGACTACGAGGCGCTGATACAGCGTTTCGTTGCCGCCGATCCGCCGGCCCCGTATCGCCGGGCCGTGGATATCGCGCGACAGCGCCGCGACGCGGGGGAAGGGGAACTTGTTACGCCGGCGCGGCGGAACTTCGCGCGCCCCGGGGGGCCTGATGCTCTGGCGGGCGAAGCTGACGGCGCGGG
>JAKJFB010000351.1:0-395 GCA_022705125.1 Pseudomonadota bacterium | reverse complement strand
CCGCCGCAATGGAGAATTCGTCTGAAACACTGGTTGCAGCAACGCGATGGATAAGGCGGCGAACGTGAACGGGACCGGGCCGGCTTCGGGGCTGGGCAAACTGCTGGTCGCGCGCGGCAAGCTCGCGGAGCCCGATCTGCAGCGCGCCGAGCGCGTGCTGGCGATCTCCGGCGGCACGCTGGGGCAGGCGCTGGTGCGCCTGGGCCTGGTGGCCGAGAAGGAGGTCGCCGATGCGGTCTCGGAACTCACCGGCTGCGCGCTGATCGGGCCCGATGACTTCCCCGAGGCACCCGTCGCCGA
Source organism: Pseudomonadota bacterium (assembly GCA_022705125.1). The sequence goes on along the minus strand of JAKJFB010000351.1, from coordinate 95 downwards.
GGAGCGCATATCCGGCGAGTTCCTGCAGCAGTTCAACGTGCTGCCGCTCGCCGACGACGGCGAGTGCCTGCGCGTGGCCATGGCCGACCCGAGCG
>JAKJFB010000350.1 GCA_022705125.1 Pseudomonadota bacterium | reverse complement strand
GCAGTTTCGCCCCGATGCGCGCGAGCTGATCACGCTGCTCGACGAGAACCCCGACCCGATCGGCGACCGCGCGCACGCGCCGGTCGCGGGCATCGTGCACCGCTACCCCGACCGCTGCCTGCTGAAGCTGGTGCACGTCTGCGCGGTGTACTGCCGCTACTGCTTTCGCCGCGAGATGGTCGGCCCGACCGGCGACGGCACGCTCGGGCCAGCGGAACTGGATGCCGCGATCGCCTACATCGCGGCGCACCCCGAAATCTGGGAAGTGGTTCTGACCGGCGGCGACCCCTTCGTGCTTTCGCCGCGCCGGCTGCTTGAGGTCACGCAGCATCTCGCCGCGATACCGCACCTGAAGGTGCTGCGCTGGCACACGCGCGTGCCGGTGGTGGATCCGGCACGCGTCACACCGGAGCTCGTCGCGGCAATCAGCAGTCCGCACGCCACCACGTACGTGGTGCTGCACGCCAACCACCCGCGCGAGCTGACCACGCAAGCGCGCGATGCGATCGCACTGCTCGCCGATGCCGGCATCCCGCTGCTGGCGCAGACCGTGCTGCTGAAGGACGTGAACGACGACGCCGGCACGCTGGAGGCGCTGATGCGCGCGCTGGTGGAATCGCGGATCAGGCCCTATTACCTGCACCATCTGGACAAGGCACCGGGCACCTCGCATTTCCGCTGTACCATCGAGCATGGACGGGAACTGGTGCGGCAACTGCGCGAGCGCGCCTCGGGCATCTGCCAGCCGACCTACGTGCTCGACATCCCGGGCGGGCACGGCAAGACCCCGATCGCCGAATCCGGCCTGCGCGAAACGCAAACGGGCTACGAAGTGCGCGACCGCCACGGCGAGTGGCGCCCCGCATAACAGGAACGGAGTACAGCATGCGCAATTCCCTGCAGGACCAGCTTCTCAAGGCCGGACTGGTCGACGCGAAGAAGCTCAAGGAGAGCAACCGCGCCAGCGACAAGCAGAAGAGGCAGGCCGGCAAGAATGCCGCCGAGCTCGATGCGCAACGACGCCTCGCGGAACAGGCGCTGCGCGACAAGGCCGAGGCCGATCGCGCGCTCGCGCAGCAGCACAACGCGGAGCTGCGCCAGCGCGAAATCGCCGCGCAGATCGCGCAGCTGGTGCAGCAGAACCGCCAGAGCAAGGGCAACGGCGACATCGCCTACAACTTCGCCGACCGCGGCGTCATCAAGAAGCTCTACGTCAGCGCGCGCCTGCGCGACCAGCTGATCCGCGGCCAGCTCGTGATCGTGCGCTCGGGCAACGGCTACGAGCTGGTGCCCGTCGCGTGCGCCGAGCGCATCCGCGCGCGCGATGCCGATGCGATCGTGGTGTGGAACACCCCCGCCGCCGACCAGCCGGCCGAGGACGATCCCTACAAGGATTTCCTGATCCCCGACGACCTGATGTGGTGAGGCGCGCGCGCCGCTAGCCGCCCTTGCCGATGCGCACCGGGATCGCGCTCATGCGCGGAATGCCGCTGTACGGGTCGTATTCGTGCTCGACGCTGGCGAGCAGGCCGGTGTTGGCACCGGCTTCCCGCACGTCGGAAGGGCTGTCCGGGTCGGTGCCGCCGAAACAGTGGCTCATCGAGATCACGCCGCGCCGGATGCCATCCTCCGCCTCCACGATGGCCGGTATCTCGCCGTAGCGCGAGGCGATGCGGACGATGTCGCCCTCGTGCAGCCCCAGTTCCGCCAGGTCGAGCGGGTTCATGAACGCCGGGTTGTGGTGCCGCTGGCGCATCTGCCGCGCGTTGTTGCGCCCGGTGGTGTTCATCACCCCCTGCATGCGCCGGCTGATCAGGCGAAACGGGTACTCGCGCAGCGCCTCGTGCTCGATCGGCTCGGCCGCCACCGCGTGCAGCTCGGCGACCATCGCCCCGTCGCCGACCTGCAGCCGGGCCGCGTGCCCTGCCTCGGCGGGCATCACCGTGATCGCCTCGTCGTCGAACACGCTTCCGCCGGGGCGCTCCTTCACGCGCGCGAAAGGCACGCGCCCCTCGGCGCACAGCACCTCGAACAGCTCGTCCGTCGTGGGTTTCCTCGCCATGTCGAAGCGATAGCGCGCCGGCTCGCCGCTGGTGGTGGTCCAGGAGTAGGCAACCGCCATATCCAGCTCGAGCTTCATGCGCCGCGCCACTTCGTAGAAGAACTCCCACTCCTCGATGAGATCGGCACCGGGCGGCGGCTCGGTTGCCGGCGGCGCGTACTGCGCGTAGGGCACCGAGTAGCCAAAGCCGGTGCCGAAATAACTGAGCATCTCGTTCGGCAGCGTGATCGCGGGGCTCTCGAGGCTGTGCTTGCAGCCAATGTTGTAGTGCGCCAGGTGGCAACTGTTGTGTGCCATCTGGATATCGAGGCAGACGAATAGATCGAGCGCCTTCAGCGCCGCGAGCGTCTTCTTCTGGTCCGGCCAGGCCATCAGCGGGTTGCCGCCGATCGAGATCAGCGCCTTCACCTGCCCCTCGCCGGGCAGCAGGATCTCGTCGGGCAGCGCCGAGGTCGGCAGGCCGCAGGCGGCGTCGCTGAAGCCGCGCACGCGCAGCTTCTCGCCGTAGCCCCAGGCCGGCCACGGCGCGTTGGCTTGCGCGCGTGGCGCGAAGCGCGGCCCCAGCACGCCCGCGTTCGGCACGCGCTCGCCCGCTTTCAGCCAGCGCCCGCAGAGGCTCATCAGGCAGAGCAGCAGGTACTCGGTCAGGTTGCCGCGCGGCGCCATGTTCGAGCCGGTGCCGGCGGTCGCGCCGCCGCGCCCGGCGGTGGCGAAGGTGCGCGCCGCCAGCACGAGATCGGCCATCGGCACGCCGGCGCGCCGCTCCACGTACTGCGGCGTGAAGGGCTCGACCGCGGCGGCCAGCGCGTCGACGCCGGCGACGTGCGCGCGCACGAACCCGGCATCGAACAACGACTCCTTCAGGATCACGCGGATCATGCCCGCCAGCACCGCGGGATCCTCGCCGGGGCGGGCCTGCAGGTGCACGAAGGCGCGCTCGGCGCACTCGGTGCGGCGCGGATCGAGCACGATGGGCTTCATGCCGCGCTCGACGGCGCCCTTCAGCCGCTTCGCGGGATTCTGGTTCGGCACCCCGCCCGAATGCGCCACGATCGGGTTCACCCCCACCAGCAGCCAGGTGTCGGCATCGTCGAACACCTGCGGGCCCGCGCTCCAGGTGCCGTGCAGCGCCGCGGCGATGGCCTTGCCGGGCTGGTCGATGGTGCTGGAGGTGAACATCATCGGCGAGCCGATCGCGTTCATCCACGCCGTCGACACCGGCTGCGTCGCGGGGTAGGTGAAGATGTAGGTGCCGGCATAGGTCGCGACGGCGCGCGGACCGTGCTCGGCGATGATGCGCTGCAGCTTCTGCGTCACCTCGTCGAGCGCCTGCGCACTGGCGATCGGCGTGAAACTGCCGTCGACCTCGCGCCGCAGGCTGCCGAGCAGGCGGTCGGGATGCCGCAACTGGTTCACCATCTCGCGGCCCTTGATGCACGTATAGCCCCAATAGACCGGGTTGTGCTTGTCACCGATGATCCGCACCGGCCGCCCGTCCTCGCGATCGATCACGATCGGGCACATCGCGGCGCAGGAGCGGCAGATGACGTGGACG
>JAKJFB010000034.1 GCA_022705125.1 Pseudomonadota bacterium | reverse complement strand
GCAGGTGCAGCCGCGCCACAGCGAGCGGCGCCTCGCCCATGTCGATGCCGGTGACCGTGGCGCCGCGCTGCGCCAGCGCCTCGCTGAGGATGCCGCCGCCGCAGCCCACGTCGAGCACGCGCCGGCCCGCGACCGGGGAGCGCGCATCGATGTAGTTCGCGCGCAGCGGGTTCATCTGGTGCAGCGGACGGAAGTCGCCGGCGCGATCCCACCAGCGGCTCGCCAGCGCCTCGAACTTGGCGATTTCCGCCGCATCGACGTTGGGTGTCGTATCTGTCTTCATTCAACTGGACCTGTGTTGCGATTGAGCGGGCCGCGAGTTCAGCGGCCAGCGATGCGGTGCTGCCAGGCGAGCGCCTCGGCGTGCAGTTCGTCGGGTGCCAGCGTGCACAGCCGGCGTCCGGACAGCACGGCGCGGCCCTCGACCCAGGCGTGGGTGACGGCGGCGCCGCTGCCGGTGTAGACGAGCGCCGAATGCGCGTCATATACGGGCGCGCAGGCGATCCGGCGCATGTCGACGGCGATCATGTCGGCGTCCTTGCCGGGCTCGAGGCTGCCGATGCGCTCGGCCAGGCCGAGTGCCTCGGCGCCACCCAGCGTGGCCATGCGCACGGCCGCGTGCGCCGACAGCGCCGTCGGGTCGCCGCTGCTGCCCTTGGCCAGCAGTGCCGCCAGGCGCATCTCGGCGAACAGGTCGAGCGCGTTGTTGCTGGCGGCCCCGTCCGTGCCGAGCGCGACATTGATGCCGGCGGCGCCCAGCGTGCGCACCGGGCAGAAGCCCGCGGCGAGCTTCAGGTTCGAGCTGGGGCAGTGCAGCACCTGGACCTGGTTGCGCACCAGCAGTTCGAGGTCCTCGGGGGCGACCTGGGTCATGTGCACGGCCTGGAAACGCGGCGACAGCAGGCCGAGTCCCTCGAGGCGCGCCAGCGGGCGGCAGCCGTGGTGCGCGATCGCCTCGTGCACTTCCCCGGCCGTCTCGTGAACGTGCATCTGCACCGGGCTGTCGAGCTCCGCGGCGAGCATCGCCACGCGCGCCAGGGTCTGGTCGCTGGTGGTGTAGGGCGCATGGGGGCCGAAAGCGAAGGAGAGCCGCGGGCAGCTGCGATAGTCGTCGCGCACCTGCAGCCCCCTGGCCAGGTACTCGTCGGCGTTCGCGCCCCAGGCGCTGGCGTGCTCGAGGATCGGGAAGGCGATCTGGGCACGGAAACCCGCTTCCACCACGGCCGCGGCGGCCACGTCGGGGAAGAAATACATGTCGCTGGCGCAGGTGGTGCCGCTGGCGAGCATCTCGGCGATCGCGAGCCGGGTGCCGGTGCGCACGAAGTCCTCGCCCATCCAGCGCGCCTCGGCCGGCCAGATATGGTCCTGCAGCCAGTCCATCAGCGTGTGGTCGTCGGCGAGCCCGCGCAGCAGCGTCATCGCCGCGTGGCCGTGGGTGTTCACCAGGCCGGGCATCAGCAGGTGGTCGTCCAGGGCGGTCTCGAGCGGGGCATGGAATGCCCCGGCGAGGCAATCGCCGGGCACGATGGCCACGATGCGCCCGTCGCGCAGCGCGACGGCATGGTGCTCCAGCACGGTGTCGCGCGGGTTCACCGGCAGGATCCAGCGCGCGCGGATGATCTGGTCGACGTTCTCCAATACCCCTCCCGGGTGGTTCGGGTGCCCAAGGCGGCGGCAAGTATAACCGCAAGCCCTGCGCCCCGGAGGCGTGCGCGGCGGGGGTGACGCCGGTTAGCCCCGCGGCGGGGGGCTGTGCTATGATGCCGCCCCTTTGAAGCCGCCGAAATCCGCGCGCGACAGCCTGCTGCCGCAGCTCCGGTATTGGCCGAATCCATAGACTTTTCAGGTTGTTATGGGCGAATTAGCAAAAGAAATCGTACCGGTCAGCATTGAAGGTGAGTTGCGCCAGTCCTACCTCGATTACGCCATGAGCGTGATCGTGGGGCGGGCGCTGCCGGACGTGCGCGACGGCCTGAAGCCGGTGCACCGGCGCGTGCTGTTCGCGATGAGCGAACTGGGCAACGACTGGAACAAGGCCTACAAGAAGTCGGCCCGCATCGTGGGCGACGTGATCGGCAAGTACCACCCGCACGGTGACTCGGCGGTCTACGACACCATCGTGCGCATGGCGCAGCCCTTCTCGATGCGCTACGTGCTGGTCGACGGACAGGGCAACTTCGGCTCGGTCGACGGCGACTCGGCGGCGGCGATGCGCTACACCGAGATCCGCATGCGCAAGATCGCGCACGAGCTGATCGCCGACCTCGACAAGGAAACCGTGGATTTCGTGCCGAACTACGACGGCACCGAGATGATCCCCGCCGTGTTCCCCACGCGCATCCCGAACCTGCTGGTCAACGGCTCCTCGGGCATCGCGGTCGGCATGGCGACCAATATCCCGCCGCACAACCTCGGTGAAGTGGTACGCGCCTGCCTGGCGTTGATCGACAACCCGGAGCTCGAGATCGATGACCTGATCGAGATCATCCCGGGGCCGGACTTCCCGACCGGCGGCATCATCAACGGCCGCCAGGGCATCGTCGAGGCCTACCGCACCGGGCGCGGGCGCATCTACGTGCGCGCGCGCGCCGAGGTGATCACCGACGACAGCAGCGGTCGCGACACGATCATCATCACCGAGATTCCCTACCAGCTGAACAAGGCGCGGCTGATCGAGAAGATCGCCGAGCTGGTCAAGGAAAAGCGTATCGAGGGCATCTCGGAGCTGCGCGACGAGTCCGACAAGGACGGCCTGCGCGTGGTAATCGAGTTGCGCCGCGGCGAGTCGGGCGAGGTGGTGCTGAACAACCTCTATGCCCAGACCCAGCTCGAGAGCGTGTTCGGCATCAACGTGGTGGCGCTGGTCGACGGCCAGCCGCGCACGCTGAACCTCAAGGAGCTGCTGGAGGCCTTCCTGCGCCACCGCCGCGAGGTGGTGACGCGGCGCACCGTGTACCTGCTGCGCAAGGCGCGCGAGCGCGGCCACGTGCTGGAAGGTCTCGCGATCGCGCTGGCCAACATCGACGCGGTGATCGAGCTGATCCGCAATTCGTCCAACCCCGGCGAGGCGCGCGAACGCCTGGTGGCGCGCGCCTGGGAGCCGGGCTCGGTGCTGGTGATGCTCGACAAGGCCGGCCCCGATGCCTGCCGCCCCGAGGACCTGCCGCGCGAATTCGGGCTGCGCGAGGGCGGCTACCACCTCTCGCCCGAGCAGGCACAGGCGATCCTTGACCTGCGCCTGCACCGCCTGACCGGCCTGGAGCACGAGAAGCTGCTCGAGGAATACCAGCAGAAGCTCGCCGAGATCGCCGACTATCTCGAGATCCTCGGCGACCCGGGGCGCCTGATGCGCGTGATCCGCGAGGAGCTCGAGAAGGTCGTTGCCGACTACGGCGACAAGCGCCTCACCGAGATCGTCTCCAGCCGGCTCGATCTCACGCGCGAGGACCTGATTCCCCAGGAAGAGCGCGTGGTGACGGTGTCGTTCAGCGGTTACGCCAAGTCGCAGCCGCTCGATGCCTACCAGTCGCAGCGCCGCGGCGGTGTCGGCCGCTCGGGGGCTCCGGTGCGCGAGGAGGACTCGATCGAGCACCTGCTGGTGGCCAATTCGCACCACACGATCCTGTGCTTCTCCGATCGCGGGCGCGTGTTCTGGCTCAAGGTCTACGAGATCCCGGTCGCCTCGCGCGGTGCCAAGGGGCGGCCGCTGGTGAACCTGCTGAAGCTGGAAGGCGACGAGCGCATCACCTCGCTGTTGCCGGTCGGCTCCTTCGACGCCGAGCGCTTCGTGTTCATGGCGACCTCGGACGGCACCGTGAAGAAGACGCCGCTCGACGCCTTCTCGCGTCCGCGCGGCAACGGGCTGATCGCCATCGACCTCGGCGAGGACGACCACCTGGTCGGCACCGCGATCACCGACGGCAACAGCGACGTGCTGCTGTTCAGCAGCGGCGGCAAGGCGGTGCGTTTCAGGGAATCCGAGGTGCGCGCCATGGGGCGCAACGCGCACGGCGTGCGCGGCATGCGCCTGCCGGCCGGGCAGCGCGTGGTGTCCCTGATCGTGCCCGACGACAGCGCCTCGCACGTGCTGACGCTGAGCGCCAACGGTTACGGCAAGCGCACCGTCACCGCCGAGTTCCCGCGCCATTCCCGCGGCGGCCAGGGCGTGATCGCGATGCAGGCGAGCGAGCGCAATGGCGCGCTGGTGGGCGCGATCCGCGTGCTGCCGAGCGACGAGATGATGCTGATCAGCGACCAGGGCACGCTGCTGCGCACGGTGGTGGACCAGATCTCGCTGCTGAGCCGCAACACCCAGGGCGTGAAGGTCATGAACGTCCGTGACGGCGAGACGCTGGTCGGCATGGCCCGCATTGCCGAGGCCGAGGGCCCGGTGGCGGCGCACGAGGACGAGGACGGCGCCAGCGCCGCGGATCCCGCGGACGGCTGAGGCGCATTTTTTCTTTCGCACGCAACGAGGAAGGCGGAGCCATGACACGAGTATTCAATTTCTGCGCGGGACCGGCCGCGCTGCCCGAGGCGGTGCTGGCGCGCGCGCGCGACGAGCTGCTCGACTGGCACGGACGCGGCCTCTCGGTGATGGAAATGAGCCACCGCGGCAAGGACATGGTCGCCATCGCGGAGAAGGCCGAGGCGGACCTGCGCGAGCTGCTAGGCATCAGCGACGACTACGCGGTGCTGTTCCTGCAGGGCGGCGCGACGGCGCAGTTCGCCGCGGTGCCGCTGAACCTGCTCGGCGCGGCCGGCAAGGCCGATTACGTGAACACCGGACAGTGGTCGGTCAAGGCCATCGCCGAGGCGCAGAAGTACTGCGAGGTCAACGTGGCGGCGAGCTCGGAAGCCACGCGCTTCACCGGCGTGCCGGCGCAGTCGGTATGGCAGCGCTCGCCGGCGGCCGCCTACCTGCACTACACGCCCAACGAGACCATCGGCGGCGTCGAGTACGGCTGGGTGCCGGAGGTGGGCGCCACGCCGCTGGTCGCCGATATGTCCTCGACCATCCTGTCGCGCCCGATCGACGTGAACCGCTTCGGCGTGATCTATGCCGGCGCGCAGAAGAACATCGGTCCGGCGGGGCTGGTGCTCGTGATCGTGCGCCGTGACCTGCTCGGGCGGCCCGACCCGCGCACGCCCGCCGTGCTCGACTGGACGCTGCAGGCGAAGAACGCCTCGATGTACAACACGCCGCCCACCTATTCCATCTACCTCGCCGGGCTGGTGTTCCAGTGGCTGAAGGACCAGGGCGGGCTCGCCGCGATGGGCGAGGTCAACCGGCGCAAGGCCGAGGCGCTGTACGGCTATATCGACGGCAGCGGCTTCTATGCCAACCCGGTCGAGAAAGCCTCGCGCTCGTGGATGAACGTGCCGTTCACGGTGGCCGACGCCGCGCTCGAGAAGCCCTTCGTCGCCGAGGCGGAAAAAGCGGGCCTGCTGTACCTCGAGGGCCACCGCTCGGTCGGCGGCATGCGCGCGAGCATCTACAACGCGGTCGGCATGGACGCGGTGACCGCGCTGATCGACTTCATGAAGGACTTCGCGGCCCGCAAGGGCTGAGCACGGCATGCCCGAGATGACGGATTCCGCCAGCGCGCTCGATCGCATCCGCGCCGAGATCGACGGCATCGACCTGCAGCTGCAGGCGCTGCTGAACCGCCGTGCCGCGTGCGCGCAGCAGGTCGCCGAGGTGAAGAAGGCCGAGCTGCTGGCGGCACATGGCCACGTGGAGCCGGGGCAGGTGAACTTCTACCGCCCCGAGCGCGAGGCGCAAGTGCTGCGCCGCGTGATGGCGCGCAACGACGGGCCGCTGCCGGCGACCGAGGTCGCGCACATCTTCCGCGAGATCATGTCGGCCTGCCTCGCGCTCGAGAAGCCGATGACCATCGCGTTCCTGGGCCCCGAGGGCACGTTCACCCAGGCCGCGGCGGTGAAGCATTTCGGTTACGCGGTGCTGAGCCGTCCGCTGGCGACGATCGGCGCGGTGTTCGAGGAAGTCGAGTCGGGCGAGTCGGACTACGGCGTGGTGCCGGTGGAGAATTCCACCGAGGGCATGGTCACGCACACGCTGGACAACTTCGTGCGCTCGACGCTGAAGATCTGCGGCGAAGTCGAGCTGCCAATCCGGCATCACCTGCTGGGCGCGCCCGGCTGCCGGCTGGAAAACGTCACGCGCATCTGCGCCCACCAGCAGGCGCTTGCCCAGTGCCGCGCCTGGCTGGAGAAGAACTGGCCGCGCATCGAGCAGCAGGCGACGTCGAGCAACGCCGAGGCGGCGCGCCTGGCGGCGGCCGATGCCACGGTCGCCGCGATTGCCGGCGACATGGCGCGCGAGACCTACGGCCTGGTGACGCTGGCGGCAGGCATCCAGGACTACGCCGACAACACCACGCGCTTCCTCGTGGTCGGGCGCGAGATGGTCAAGCCGAGCGGCAGCGACAAGACCTCGATCATCGTCTCCACGCACAACAAGCCCGGCGCGCTGTTCAAGCTGCTCGAACCGTTCCAGCGCGAGCAGCTGATGCTGACGCGCATCGATACGCGGCCCTCTCGTTCCCAGCCCTGGACCTACCTCTTCTTCATCGAATTCGAGGGGCACCAGGATGATCCGAAGGTGGCGGCCGTGCTGGCCGAGCTGGAGGAGCAGACGGTGATGCTGAAGATCCTCGGCTCCTATCCCCAGGCAGTGATCTGAGGCCATGAGCGCGCGCGTGGGCACGCTGCTCTTCGTCGGCCTGGGCCTGATCGGCGGCTCGCTGGCCGCTGCGCTGCGCGGCACCGGCTTCGCCGCCCGCATGACGGCGTTCAACCGCAATCGCGCCACGCTCGATTTCGCGCTCGGCGCCGGTCTCATCGATGCCGCGCCGGCGAGCCTCGAGGAGGCCATTGCCGAAGCCGACCTCATCGTGGTCGGCGTGCCCACGCTGAGCGTGGGCCGGATCTTCGCGGCGATCCGCGCGCACGCGCGCCCGGATGTGCTGATCACCGACGTGGCCAGCGTCAAGGGCAGCGTGGTGGCGGCCGCGCGCGAGGCCTTCGGCGCGGTGCCGCCGCGGCTCATCCCGGGGCACCCGATCGCCGGCGCGGAGAAATCCGGCGTCGAGGCGGCGCGCGCGGATCTCTTCGTGCGCCATCGCGTGATCCTGACGCCGCTCCCGGAGTCGGATCCCGAGGCGCTCGCGACGATCGACGCCATGTGGCGGCTGACCGGCGCCGAGGTGGTGCGCATGGACGTGGCCGCGCACGACCGCGTGCTCGCCATGACCAGCCACCTGCCGCACCTGCTCGCCTTCGCCCTGGTCGACAGCCTGGCCAGGCAGCCGGCGAGCGAGGAGATATTCCGCTGCGCGGCCGGGGGTTTCCGCGACTTCACGCGCATCGCCTCCAGCGACGTGGTGATGTGGCGCGACATCGCGCTGGCCAACCGCGATGCGTTGCTCGGGGCGCTGGATGGCTTCACGCAAACGCTGGACGCCGTGCGCGCGGCGGTGGCGAGCGGCGACGGCGAGGAGCTGGAACAGGTGTTCGGGCGTGCGCGCGCGGCGCGCGAGCGCTACCTGCGCTGGCTCGAACGGGGCGAATCGCGCTGAATTCTTGCTGGACAATGACGGGGGCAAAGTGACACACGACGGGCGAATCGATTACATCGCGAGCGGCGGCGCCGTGCTGCGCGGCGAGCTGCGCGTGCCCGGCGACAAGTCGATCTCGCACCGCTCGATCATGCTGGGCTCGCTGGCCGAGGGCACCACGGAGGTCAGCGGTTTCCTCGAGGGCGAGGACAGCCTGGCGACGCTGGCGGCCTTCCGCGCCATGGGCGTGCGCATCGAGGGGCCCGAGCAGGGGCGCGTGCGCATCGAGGGCGTGGGCATGCACGGCCTGCGCGCGCCCGCGGCTGCGCTCTACCTCGGCAATTCCGGCACCTCGATGCGGCTGCTGGCCGGGCTGCTGTCGGCGCAGCGCTTCGACGTCTGCCTGAGCGGTGACGAATCCCTGACGCGCCGCCCGATGGCGCGCGTGGCGGATCCGCTGCGCCAGATGGGTGCGCAGATCGAGACCGCCGCCAACGGACGCCCGCCGCTGTGGCTGCGCGGCGGCCACGCTCTGCACGGCATCGAGTACCACATGCCGGTGGCCAGCGCGCAGGTCAAGTCCGCGGTGCTGCTGGCGGGGCTCTATGCCGCGGGCACCACGCGCGTGATCGAGCCGGCGCCGACCCGCGACCATACCGAGCGCATGCTGAGCGGCTTCGGCTACCCGGTGCTGCGCGACGGCGCGCGCGTGGAACTGGTCGGCGGGCAGAGCCTGCGCGCGACGCGCGTCGATGTGCCCGCGGACATCTCCTCGGCGGCTTTTTTCCTGGTCGCGGCGGCCATCACGCCGGGTTCGGAACTGCTGCTGAAGAACGTGGGCGTCAACCCGACGCGCACCGGCGTGATCAACATCCTGCGGGCGATGGGCGCGAGCATCGAGCTCCTCGATCCGCGCGAGTCCGGCGGCGAGCCGGTCGCGGATCTGCGCGTGCGCGCCGCGCCGCTGCGCGGCATCGAGATCCCGCTGGAGCAGGTGCCGCTGGCGATCGACGAATTCCCGGCGCTGTTCATCGCCGCGGCCTGCGCCGAAGGGCCGACGGTGATGCGCGGGGTCAAGGAACTGCGGGTCAAGGAAAGCGACCGCATCGATGCGATGGCGCGCGGGTTCGAGGCGCTGGGTGTGCGGCACGAAACGCTGCCCGACGGCATCCGCATCCGTGGCGGGGCGATCGGCGGCGGCACCATCGACAGCCGCGGCGACCACCGCATCGCGATGGCCTTCGCGGTTGCCTCGCTGCGCGCCAGCGCCCCGATCGAGATCCTCGACTGCGCCAACGTCGCCACCTCGTTTCCGGGCTTTCGCGAACTCGCGGCGGCGGCCGGACTGACCGTCACTCATAAAGCGACGGGCGCCTGAGCGTCCGCGCGCCGCAGACCAAGGATAGAAATGATTACCGAAGAAGACATTCCGGTCATCGCCGTCGACGGGCCGAGCGGCTCGGGCAAGGGCACCGTCTGCCGGTTGCTGGCCCGCGAGCTGGGCTGGAACCTGCTCGACAGCGGTGCCATGTACCGCCTGGTCGGGCTGGCCGCGCGCAACCACGGCGTGCGGCTGGACAACCACGCCGCGCTCGACGTGCTGGCCGGGCACCTCGATGTGCAGTTCCGCCCGGGCGAGGACACCGCCGAGGCGCGCGTGATCCTGGAGGGCGAGGACGTGAGCCAGCTGCTGCGCACCGAGGAGGTGGGCGCGCTTGCCTCCGAGGTTGCCGCGGTGCCCGCGGTGCGCGCTTCGCTGCTGCGGCGCCAGCGCGCGTTCAAGATCCGTCCCGGGCTGGTGGCGGACGGGCGCGACATGGGCACCGTGGTGTTCCCGGAGGCGCAGTTCAAGGTGTTCCTGACCGCGAGCGCCGACGAGCGCGCCCGGCGCCGGTATAAGCAGTTGAAAGATAAGGGAGAAGCTGTTAGCCTGCCGCGCCTCGTGGCAGACATCGAAGCGCGCGACCGGCGCGATACCGAGCGTTCCGTGGCGCCGCTCAGGGCGGCGCCCGATGCGGTGACGGTCGATACCACGGGGATGGGCATCCAGGAAGTCTTCGACCTCCTGATGGCCGAAGTGAAGGAACGGGGCATGCTCTGAAGCCCCGGATGCGGCGGCGTCATACCCTGTGGCGCCACGCACGGCTCCAGTTGCCGGGGATTTCTGTCCAGCATCCCGGCCGCTGGTTTTTTTATTTTGACCCTGAGCCGGCTGGGGCGAGGGCAAGACCATACGAGCGGCAAGTCCGCTGCAGGATATTCCAATGACCGAGAATTTTGCGCAGCTTTTCGAAGAGAGCCTGAAGACCGTTGAGATGGACGTCGGCTCCATCATCACCGGCGTGGTCATCGACATCGACAACGAGTGGGTCACCGTGCACGCCGGACTGAAGTCCGAGGGCGTGATCCCGCGCGTGCAGTTCCTCGACGACAATGGCGAGTTCCACCTCGAGATCGGCGACGAAGTGTACGTCGCGCTCGAGGCCATCGAGGACGGTAACGGCGAAACCCGCCTGTCGCGCGAAAAGGCTCGCCGTGCCGAGACCTGGAAGGCCCTCGAGGGCTCCTTCGAGAACAGCGAAGTGGTGCGCGGCGCGATCAACGGCAAGGTCAAGGGCGGCTTCACGGTCGACATCCAGGGCATCCGCGCGTTCCTGCCGGGTTCGCTGGTCGACGTGCGCCCGGTGCGCGACACCGCGCATCTCGAAGGCCAGACGCTGGATTTCAAGGTCATCAAGCTCGACCAGAAGCGCAACAACATCGTGGTTTCGCGCCGCGCCGTGCTCGAGCAGGCGAACAGCGCCGAGCGCGAATCGCTGCTGGCAAACCTGCAGGAAGGCGCAACGTTGAAGGGCGTGGTAAAGAACCTCACCGACTACGGCGCCTTCGTGGATCTCGGCGGCGTGGACGGCCTGCTGCACATCACCGACATGGCATGGCGTCGCATCAAGCACCCGAGCGAAGTGGTGAAGGTGGGCGACGAGATCGACGTGAAGGTCCTGAAGTTCGACCGCGAGACGAACCGCGTCTCGCTCGGCCTGAAGCAGCTGGGCTCCGATCCGTGGGTCAACATCAAGGCCCGCTACCCCGAGAACGCCCGCGTCAAGGCGCGCGTCACCAACCTCACCGATTACGGCTGCTTCGCGGAGCTCGAGCAGGGCGTGGAAGGCCTGGTGCACGTCTCGGAGATGGACTGGACCAACAAGAACATCCATCCCTCGAAAGTGGTGCAGGTCGGCGACGAGGTGGACGTGATGATCCTCGACATCGACGAGGAACGTCGCCGCATCTCGCTCGGCATGAAGCAGTGCTCCGAGAACCCGTGGGACGCGTTTGCCTCGACCCACACCAAGGGCGAGCGCATCAGCGGCAAGATCAAGTCGATCACCGACTTCGGCCTGTTCATCGGCCTCGACGGCAACATCGACGGCCTGGTGCACCTGTCGGACATCTCCTGGCACGAAACCGGCGAGGAAGCGGTACGCGCGTACAAGAAGGGCGATGACGTCAACACCGTCATCCTGTCGATCGACCCCGAGCGCGAGCGTATTTCGCTCGGCATCAAGCAGCTCGAGGACGATCCCTTCAACAATTTCGTCGCCATCAACGACAAGGGCTCGATCGTGACCGGAAAGGTCATCGACGTCGATGCCAAGGGCGCCGTGATCGAGCTGGCCGAGGACGTGCAGGGCACGCTGAAGGCCTCCGAGATCAGCCGCGACAAGATCGAGGATGCGCGCAACGTGCTGAAGATCGGCGACTCGGTGGAAGCGAAGATCATCAACGTGGATCGCAAGAACCGCGTGATCGGGCTTTCGGTCAAGTCGAAGGACGTGCAGGACGAGAAGGAGGCCATCAAGGCACTCAAGGAAGAGTCCGAGGCGGCGCCTGCCACCACCATCGGGGACCTGATCAAGGCCCAGATGGAACGCAAGTAACACGCCGCACGACGCGGGGCCCCAGGGCCCCGCTTTCGTTTCCGGCCTGCCGCGGGTGCGGCCAGCCCCGTGCGTTAGACGCGAGTCCCGATCTGGCCTATTATTCTGGCTGTCTGCTTTTTGCAATAAAAACAGCGGGTTGAACATGACGAAGTCGGAGCTCATCGAACGCATCGCGACGCAGCAGAAGCAGCTGTCGCCGAAGGACGTCGAACTCGCCGTCAAGATGATCATCGAGTACATGGCGCAGAGCCTGTCGACGGGGGATCGTATCGAGATCCGCGGCTTCGGCAGTTTCTCGCTCCACTATCGCGAGCCCCGGCGCGGGCGCAACCCCAAGACCGGCGATGCGGTCGACCTGCTGGGCAAGTACGTTCCCTACTTCAAGCCGGGCAAGGAGATGCGCGAGCGCGTGAATCTCAATGCCGACCAGGAAATCAGCGGCTGAGACGCCGGTGATGAAACGTCTCAAGCGTTTGCTGCTGCTGGCACTGGTGCTGGGCGTCGGGCTGTGGGCCTTCCTGTTTTCCCTCGCCAACAGCGAGCCGGTGACGCTGGACCTGGTGTTCGCCCGCCTGGAGCCGGCAGCGCTCTCCGTGTGGCTGATCGCGGCTTTCGTCGGGGGCGGCTTGTGCGGGCTGTTCGCGGGCAGCGTGGCGATCTGGCGTGCGCAGCGTGCCCTCCCGCGCTCGCGGCGCGTACCCGCGGCGCCGGCGGTCGTGGCGCCACCCGCGGGCACAACTGCGGCAACGCGCTGAGCGCGGCGTCTCCATCCATCACCGGCGCTGGCGCGGCGACGCGGGCGGCGTTTCCGAGGTCTCGCATGCAATCTCCATCCGGCTCCCCTGATCGCTGCGCCGACGCCGGCCCGCGCATCGTCGTGGCACTGGACTACGCCACCGCGGCGGCGGCGCTGGCGATGGCCGGGCGGCTCGACCCGCGCCGTTGCCGGCTCAAGGTCGGCAAGGAGCTGTTCACGGCCGCAGGCCCGGAGCTGGTGCGCAGCCTGGTCGCGCGCGGCTTCGAGGTGTTCCTGGATCTCAAGTTCCATGACATACCCAACACGGTTGCCGGCGCGGTGCGCGCGGCCGCGGAGCTGGGCGTGTGGATGGTGAACGTCCACGCCGGCGGCGGCCGGCGCATGATGCAGGGCGCGCGCGCCGCGCTCGCTTCGCTGCCCGGGCCGCGGCCGCTGCTGATCGCCGTCACCGTGCTCACCAGCATGGAAGCCGACGAGCTCGCGGAAACCGGTGTGAGCGGCGGGCTGGAGCAGCAGGTGCTGCGTCTGGCGGGGCTCGCGCTCGAGTGCGGGCTCGATGGCGTGGTCTGCTCGGCGCGCGAGGCGCCGCTGCTGCGCAGCCGTTTCGGTGCCGCGCCGGTGCTGGTCACGCCCGGCATCCGGCCGGCCAGCGCCGCCCCCGACGACCAGCGCCGCACGCTGACGCCGGCCGAGGCGCTGGCCGCGGGCAGCGATTACCTGGTGGTGGGGCGCCCGATCACCGCTGCCGGCGATCCGGGCGCGGCGCTGGAGGCGATTCTGTCCGACATTTCCTACAGATTCTCCTGAATGGGCATGCTAGCGTTTGTTCACGGTGCAACGGATGCACCGTGTCATGTCCCGACAATCAAGGAGGATTCCAATGAAACTCGCAGACGTTCTGAAGGCATCGGTACTGGGGCTCTCGCTGCTCGTGCTGCCGGCGGCTCACGCCGCCGCGGAGCAGGCCAGTGCGGGCGGCGCGCCGGTGCAGCAGGCCAGCCAGCAGGTCAACATCAACACCGCGGATGTCGCCACGCTCGCCGGGTCGCTGCGCGGCGTGGGTATCAAGAAGGCCGAGGCGATCGTGGCGTATCGCAGCGAGCACGGTCCGTTCAAGTCCGTGGATGAGCTGGTCAATGTCAAGGGTATCGGTGACAAGATGCTGGAGCAGTTGCGCTCGCAAGTGTCGCTCTGAGCGCTCGCCAGGGCATCGCCGGGGGCGCCCGCGGGCGCCCCTTCCTTTTTATTCACGCGCATCGTGCCCGGTGCGCCTGCC
>JAKJFB010000349.1 GCA_022705125.1 Pseudomonadota bacterium | reverse complement strand
TCGAAATCGTCCATGCCGCGGTTGTCGTGGCCGATGCCGCCACGGTCGCGCACGCGCGCGCCGCCGCCCGGCAGCTCGGCGTTGGGCAGCGCCGGGGCTTCGGCATCGTCGCGGAAACCGTCGCCCAGCTTCCAGAAGCCGGGCTTGCGGCCCATGCGAATCGGGTTGCGGCTCTCGTTGCGATAGCGCCTGAACGCATCGAGCAGCACCCCCACGATGAGGAGCGCGCCAATGACGATCAACCAGTCCTGTACACTCAACTCCATGCCGCTAGCAGATCCTGTGAACCGGGTGGAATGGCCTGTCTGTTCCCGCGTTGCCGCGGCATTCTATAACCAAACGTCACTATAGAACATCGCGCCGGCAACGCCTTTCACGCCGTGTGCGCCAGCGCCACGGCCTCCTCGACATCCACGCTGACCAGTCGCGAGACGCCCGGCTCCTGCATCGTGACGCCCATCAGGTGATGCGCCATTTCCATCGTGATCTTGTTGTGCGTGATCACGATGAACTGCACCGTCTCGGACATCTCCCGCACGAGCCGCGCGAATCGCCCGACGTTGGCGTCATCGAGCGGGGCATCGACCTCGTCGAGCATGCAGAACGGCGACGGGTTCAGGCGGAAGATCGAGAACACCAGCGAGATCGCCGTGAGCGCCTTCTCCCCGCCCGAGAGCAGGTGGATCGTCGCATTGCGCTTGCCCGGGGGCCGCGCCATGATCGCGACCCCGGTATCCAGCAGGTCGTCGCCGGTCAGTTCGAGGTAGGCGTGCCCGCCTCCGAATACGCGCGGGAACAGCTCCTGCAGACCGCTGTTGACCTTGTCGAACGTGTCCTTGAAGCGCGTGCGCGTCTCGCGGTCAATCTTGCGGATCGCATTCTCCAGCGTCTCCAGCGCCTCGACCAGGTCGGCGTTCTGCGCATCGAGGTAGTTCTTGCGCTCCGACTGCTGGCGATGCTCCTCGATCGCCGCGAGGTTGATCGGTCCGAGCCGCGCCAGCTGGCCACCGAGGCGCTCCAGCTGCGCCTGCCACGCCGTCTCCTGCGCGTCCGCAGGCAGGCCTGCCAGCACGGCCTCGAGATCCGCGTGCCCCTTGTGCAGCTGCTCGACGATGGCGCCGAGGCGCACCTGCACGCCCTGCGCGGCGATACGCTCCTGCTCCAGCGCGCTGCGCACGGCCTCGGTCTCCTGCTCGATGGCGTGGCGGCTGCGCTCGGCCTCGCGTAGCGCGTGCTCGACCTCCTGCACCCGGGCGCGCGCGGCCGTCAGCTCGCCCTCGACGGCAAGACGGTCCTGCAGCTGCGCCTCGAGCAGCTCGCGCCCCTCGGCGATCGGCTCCTCGGTGGCCTCGATCTGCGCGGCCAGCGCCCCGGTGCGCGCCTCGAGCTGGGCGAACTGGCCCTGGATGCGCGCGATCGCCGCGCGCAGGCTCTCGGTTTGCGAGCCCAGCGACTGGCGACGCATCGCCAGCTGGTGCGCCGAATCCTTGTCCTGACGCGCCTTCTGCCGGGCGGCCTCGAGCGCCTGGCGGGCCATGTCGCGCTGCAGCTGCAGCGTTTCGCGCCGCTGGCTGTCGCGATGCATGGCGTCGAGCGCGGCCTCGAGCACACTGCGCGCGCCCTGCAACTCGGCGCGCTGTGCGTCGCGCCGCTCGCGGGTCTGTTGCTGCTCGGAGCGGTTGCGCTCGTCGCGCAGCAGCATCTGTTCCAGGCGCGCGTTGCAGGCGCTGAGCGCCGAACGCGCCTCGGTGTAGCGAGCGGTCGCCGCGCGCAGCTCCTGCTGCTGCTGCAACATCCCGGCCTCGAGCTCGCGCAGTTCCTCGCGCGAGTGCTCCAGCGTCTCCAGCAGCAGGGCCTCGCGTTCGCGCCCGGCGTCCATCGCGGCCTCGAGCCCGGCGAGCTCGCGGCTGCGCTGGATCACGCCGGCACGCGCATCGGTGTCGCGCGCCAGGCGCAGCCAGTCGCGACCGAGCCAGATGCCCTCCGGCGTGACCACCGACTCGCCCGGTGCGAGCCCTTCCTGCAGCGCCAGCGCCTGCGCCAGCGAGTCCGCGACAAGGATCCCGGCCAGCAATCCGCCGACATCGAATGGCGCGCGCACCTTGGCCGCGAGGCCCTGCGGCGCCGCCCCGGCGCCTGTCGCCGTTCGCGGGCTGAACAGCCCCAGCGTGCCGGCGCCGAAGCGCTCCAGCGCCGCGGCCAGCGGGTTCATGTCATCGACGCACACCGCCTGCAGGTGGCTGCCGAGCACGGTCTCCACCGCGGTTTCCCAGCCCGGCTCGACCGTCAGGCGCTCGGCCACGCGCTGGTTGCGCGCCAGGCCCTGCGCCTGCAGCCAGCCGGTAACGACCTCGTCGGTCTGCCCCAGGGCGGCCTGCTGCAACGCCTGCAGCGAGGCGAAGCGCCCGCGCTGCTCCTGCAACTCGCCGCGCACCTCGTCGAGCTGCCCGGTGAACTGCGTGATGCTGGCGCGCGCCACGTCTATCTGCGCGCGCACCGTGTCGGCACGCTCCTGCCAGCCGCGGCTGATCTCCTCGAGCTCCTGCACGCGCTCGTCCAGCGTCTCGCGCTCCGTCTCGGCGGCCGTGGTGTCGAGCTCGGCGGCCTCGTGCTCCAGCCGTTCCAGGCGCTGTTGCGCCTGCGCCAGCGCCTCCTCGAGATGGCGGATGCGCGACTGCTGCACCTCGACTTCCTGGCGCGGCTTTTCGGAGGCGGAGCTGAACTCCTCCCACTCGAGCTGCCACTGGTGCATGGCCTCGTCGGCCAGCGCCAGCGCCTCCTGGGCGCTCGCCTCGGCGGCCTCGGCCTCGGCGAGCGCCGGTATCACCTCCTCGAGCTCGGCGCCCAGGCGCGCGAGGCGGCCCTCGTCATCGCGCAGGTGACGCTCGGCCTCCTCGCGCGAGCGCCGCGTCTGCTCGAGATCCGCGCGCAACTGCCGCGCGCGTTCCTGCTGCAGCTGCACCGACTGCTCGGTGCGCGCGATATCGGCGCCGATGGCGTAATAGCGCTCCTGAACACCGCCGAGCGCCTCGTTCAGCCCGGAATGCTGCTCGCGAGCCTTCTCGATGTCTGCGTCGACGCGCGTGTGGCGCGCATTGACCGCCGCGAGTTCGACCTCGTGGCGCAACACACCCTCGCGCAGTCCCGCGCCCTGGGCATCGAGCTGGCGCCACTGCAGCGCCAGCAGCTCGGCGCTGATGCGCCGCTCCTCGGTCTTCAGCTCCGAGTAGCGCTCGGCGGCCGCGGCCTGGCGCTTGAGGTGCTGCAACTGGCGCTCGAGTTCCTCGCGAAAGTCCGTCAGGCGCTCGAGGTTCTCGCGCGTGCGGCGGATGCGGTTCTCGGTATCCTTGCGCCGCTCCTTGTACTTGGAGATGCCCGCGGCCTCCTCGATGTAGACGCGCAGATCCTCGGGCCTGGCTTCGATCAGGCGCGAGATCATGCCCTGCTCGATGATCGCGTAGCTGCGCGGGCCGAGGCCGGTGCCGAGAAAGATGTCGGTGATATCGCGCCGCCGGCACCGCGTGCCGTTGAGGTAGTAGTGCGACAACCCGTCGCGGCTGACGGTACGGCGGATCGCGATCTCGGCATAGCTCGCGTACTCGCCGCCGAGCGTGCCGTCGGTGTTGTCGAAAACCAGTTCGATCGC
>JAKJFB010000348.1 GCA_022705125.1 Pseudomonadota bacterium | reverse complement strand
CGCAGACCCGCCGCGTCACTCATGCCGGTGGCGAATTCGTGCTGACGACGAATCATGGCGAACTGCGTGCCGAGCGGCTGCTGGTGGCCACGGGCCGCACGCCGAACACGCGCGGGCTCAACCTCGAAGCCGCCGGCGTGAAGGTGGACGAGCAGGGCGCCATCGTGGTCGACGATCACATGCGCACCAGCGTGCCGAACATCTATGCCGCAGGCGACTGCACCACCCAGCCCCAGTTCGTGTACGTCGCGGCCGCTGCGGGCACGAGGGCGGCGATCAACATGGCCGGCGGCGACGCGGCACTGGACCTGAGCGCGATGCCGGCCGTCGCGTTCACCGATCCGCAGATCGCGACGGTCGGTCTCAGCGAAGCTGAAGCGCATCGGTCGGGGATCGAGACCGACCGCCGTACGTTGACGTTGGACAACGTGCCGCGCGCGCTGGTCAACCTCGACACGCGCGGCTTCATCAAGCTGGTGGCCGAAGCCGGTACCGGCCGTCTGTTGGGCGTGCAGGCGGTCGCCGCCGAAGCGGGGGAACTCATCCAGACCGCCGCCATCGCCATCCGTGCCGGCATGACCGTGCACGATCTCGCCGACCAGTTGTTCCCGTACCTGACGATGGTCGAAGCCCTGAAGCTTGCGGCGCAGACCTTCACGAAGGATGTGAAGCAACTGTCGTGCTGCGCCGGCTGAGCTTCAGCTGGACTTGAACAGGGAACTGCGCGGCGCATCGCCGCCTTGCGGCCAAGCGTGTGAACGGTCGCGACTGACGACCGTTGAAAGCGTCGCCGGCCATGCGAGCCTGATCGGAGACCAACTCCGAGGCATGCCATGCAGCCACTCCGACTCACCCTCAAGGGCTTCCGCGGCATCCGCGACGGCCTGGGTCTCGACGAGATCACGCTTGACCTGGAGCGCCTTGCCGACGGTGCAGAACTGATCGCCATCGCGGGCCCGAACGGCAGCGGCAAGAGCACGATCATGGACAATCTCGTGCCACATCTCGGCCTTCAAAGTCGTGCCTCGATGCCGGCAACCGGCGGCTTCTCGTACTACGAGCACGTCTATCTGCCGGAGAGCCTGAAGGACCTGACCTGGGCGCACGAAGGGCGCTGCTACCGCTCGCAGATCGTCATCCGAGTCAGTGGCCGGCGACGCACAGAGGCGTTCCTGCACATGCTCGATGATGGCGGACGCTGGTCCCCCGTGACGCTCGAGGATGGGACCATCTCGGATGGCCGGGTCGAGACGTACACGCGCTGTGTGGAGAGCATCTGCGGCAGTGCAGAAACCTTCTTCACCTCCGTGTTCGCAGCCCAGGGCAAGCGCCAGCTCAGCACCTATCGCAACGCCGAGATCAAGACGTTGTTGGCCGACCTGCTGGGGCAGGAGGAGATCCAGGCGCTGGGCCAGAAGGCAGCGGAGACCGCCCGCCTGCTGAAAGCTGGGCTGGCAACACTGCGTCAGGAACTCGCCGCGGTCGACGCGGAGGATCAGCACCTCGAGGCGGCGCGCCGAAAACTCGACGGCGCCGGCGATCGCGTGTCGGCGGCCGATCGCGCGAAGAGGTCAACGCAGTCTGCCCTGGAGGCCGCCCAGACGGGGCATGCCCGCGTGGTGGTCGAACGCGAGCAGTCGCGAGCCACCGATGCCCGGCGGGCACAGCTCATGGCCGAACGGCAATCCAACCTGGCAGGCGCGGCACAAGCGCAGAGCGCGCTCGATGTTCAGGAACGGGCCGAGCACCAGCGGCTGGAGCGCCTCGATCAGCGGGTCGCCAATCGGCTGCAGCAGGAACGTTCGCGGCGCCAGGCCTTGACCCAATCCCGGCAGCGATGCCTTGCGGCGCTCGCCGAGGCCGGCGCGGTGCGTCGCGCCGAAAGGCGCCTGCCGCTGGCGCAACGTGTGCAGGCGCTGCTTGGCGCACGCACGCTCGCCTGCCGCGAGCAGGTCCATCAGCTGACGCAGTGCCAAGGCGCGGTGCGCCTCGCGGAGCAGCGCGCCGCCGCCATCGAACGGGATGCGGGTCGGGCTGCGCTGAAGGCCGAGGAACTCGCGCGCCGGTTTGGACTGACCGGCGAGGTGCCCTGCGCCGGCACGGACCTGCAGGGACGTTGCAAGTTGCTCGCTGACGCGCGCGAGGCGCAGACGCTGATCCCCAACGCCCAGGCCCAGGTCGCCCGTCTGGTGAGCGAGAAGTCCGAGGTCCAGCGGGAACTTATCGATGCCCGCCGGCGTTGCGGGGCACTGGCCGGCGCGCCGCACGCCCTGGCGCGGGCCGAGGTCCGCGAGGCCGTCGCACGCGAGCGGGCGAACCGCTTGTCGGTCGTGCGTTCGAAGGCCCAGGCGTGCGCGCAGGCGCAGGCGACCCTGGTCGAGATCGAGCAGGAACTTCAGGCGCTGGGGCTGCAGGCGAGTGAGGGCGCCGCTGCCGAGACCATCGACGAACGTGCGGAGCGCCAACAGATCGCGGCGGCACGAAAGGCGATCGAGGCGCAACGAGGTCAGCAGGCCAGGCAGACCGAAGCGGCGCTGGCGCGCCTGGATCAGGCGCTCGCAACGCTGCCGCCCGCCTTCGACGAGCAGCAAGCCGCGCGCGCAGCCCGTGCGCTGGGTGCCGCGAAGGAGGCCCTCGCTGCGGCGGAGCGGGCAATGCTCACCGCGGTGCGTGAGTCGCAGCAGCTCGAGGAGGTCTCCAAGCAGTCGGCCCGGCTGGGCGAACGCCGCGAAAGCCTGCGCGCGCGCTGCGCTCGAGTCGAGGATGAGCTGGGCAACTGGAACCTCTTCGCCCGTTGCATGAGCAATGACGGGCTGATCGCTCTGGCGATCGACGATGCGGGACCTGCGCTGTCGGCGCTGGCAAATGACCTGCTGCTGGCCTGCTACGGGCCGCGCTTCACGGTGTCCATCCGAACCTTGCTGGAGACGGCCAAGGGCGAGCAGAAGGAGGGCTTCGACATCGTCGTCCACGACGGCGATACCGGCGACAGCAAGAGCGTCGGCATGATGAGCGGGGGCGAGCGGACGTTGGTGGAGCTTTGCCTGACCCGGGCGATCGCGCTGTACCTGGCCCGAAACACGGGACGCCGATACACGACCCTGTTCACCGACGAGGCGGACGGCGCGCTGGATCCGCAGCGCAAGCGCATGTTCATGGCGATGAAGAGGGAAGTCCTGCGCCTGGGTGGCTATGAGCGTGAGTACTTCATCTCGCAGACGCCCGAGCTGACGGCGATGGCGGATGCCGTGATCGACGTCGACGCGCTGAAGGCGGATGCGTGCGATGTCGATCGCGGCGTGTCAATGGCGTAGTCGCGGTCGTGGCGCGAGCCCGGCGCCGACAGCGCTGGTCACTGCGTGCCGGACCCTGGCATGCGCGGCTGTGCGACACCGACCCGCGCACCAAGGCCCCACAGGTACGCTTGGTCGAGTATCGGCTCGCATGCCGGCTCGCTTCGGGCGAGTTCCTCCAGGGCGCGCAGCAGGTGATCGGTGACACCGGGGCGTCCGGCGATCATGGCCAGCTTGTAGAGCCGCAACAGCGCTCGCGCGAGAGCGAGGTCCGACATGAGGGCGCATGTCATCGCAGACCTCCAGCGGGGCACCTGTGCCCCTGTCCTTCGCAGCTTAGACCTTGCTCCTGTGTC
>JAKJFB010000347.1:360-3673 GCA_022705125.1 Pseudomonadota bacterium | reverse complement strand
CACTTCGACGACCTCGCCGCGGCCCAGGCATGGGCCGCGGACGATCCCTACGTGCATGCCGGCGTCTATGCCCGCGTGACCGTCAAGCCGTTTCGCAGGGTGCTGCCCTGAGCCGCCCGCGCCGGCTTCCCCGCCGGCGCATTTGACATCGGATTAATCGAAACTAGATTAATGGGTTAGTGCAGTTTTTGAATCCATCATCAGAGCTTTTCGCCATGTTTTCCAGACTCGTCGGCGCGCTGCTGCTCAGCAGCGCCGTGATCATGCCCGTTGCGGCGCATGAGCAGCGCTATGTCGAGGACACCCGCGCGGTGCCGTTGCGCGAGGGCGCCGCCCTGGACCAGAGGACGCTGCTCGAGGTGCCGACCGGCACTCCCGTGACCGTAGTGCAGGAGCAGCGCGACACCGGCTGGGCGCTGGTGCGCACCCGCGAGGGCGCCGAGGGCTGGATGCCGCTGCGCTTCATCAAGCGCGAGCCCGGGGCGCGCTACCAGGTGGTCAACGCGCTGCGCCTGCTCGGGCAGCCCGACGACGGCAGCGTGACGCTGTCGGCTGCCATAGAGCAAGGACGCAAGGAACTCGCCGACATGGCCGCCGCGCGCGACGCGCTGCAGGCCGAGCTCACGGAACTCAAGCAGCTCTCCAGCAACGCCACGCAGCTCGACGCCAGCAACCGCGACCTGAACGAGCAGCTGCACGTGCTGAAGAACCGCATCGGGGTGCTCGAGGCCGACAACCAGCGCCTGCGCGACGACTCCTGGCAGAAATGGTTCATCAACGGCGTCTGGGCGACCGGCATCGGCGGGCTGCTCACGCTGCTGCTGCCGCGCCTGATCCCGCAGCGCAAGCGCCGCTCGGAATGGGTCTGAGCCACAACCACACGGGACCAATGACACCATGATCACCCGACTGCTCGCCGTGCTCGCCCTGCTGGGCGGCGCCCTGTTGTTCGTCGCGACACCGGCACAGACCGACGCCGACGCCAATCCACGGGTGCGCATCGGCACCAATGCCGGTGACATCACCATCGAGCTCTATCCGGACGAAGCGCCACTGACCGTGGCGAACTTCCTGTCGTACGTCGACAGCGGCTTCTACGCCGGCACCGTGTTCCACCGCGTGATCCCCAACTTCATGATCCAGGGCGGGGGCTTCACGCAGGAGCTCGCCGAGAAGCCGACCGGCGAGCCGGTGAAGAACGAATCGCGCAATCACCTGCACAACGAGCGCGGCACCATCGCGATGGCACGCACCGACGACCCCGACAGCGCGGGGGCGCAGTTCTTCATCAACGTACGCGCGAACCTGACGCTCGACTTCAACTACGTCACGCGCAAGCCCGGCTACACGGTATTCGGGCGCGTGATCGACGGCATGGACGTCGTGGACGGCATCTCGCTGGTCGATACGCAGCGCGCCGGGCACCTCGACGACGTGCCGGTGAACCCGATCGTGATCGAGTCGATCACGCGACTCGAATGAGCATCTGCCTCTCGGTCAACCTGAACAAGATCGCGCTGATCCGCAATTCGCGCGCGGGCGACTATCCCAGCGTGACGGAGCACGCGCGCCTGTGCATCGAGGCCGGCGCCGACGGCATCACCGTCCATCCGCGCCCCGACCAGCGCCACATCCGCGCCGCCGACGTGCCCGCGCTGGCGGCAATGCTGGCGGTGGAACTCAACGTCGAGGGCAACCCCTTCGCCGGCCCCGCGCGCAGCCACCGCGCCGACGTCGCCGACTATCCCGGTTTCATGACGCTGGTGCGCGCGGTGCGCCCGGCGCAGTGCACGCTGGTGCCCGACAGCGACGCGCAGCTCACCTCGGACCACGGCTTCGACCTCGCGCGCGAAGGCGAACGCCTGCGCCCGCTGATCGAGGAGCTGCGCGCGCTGGGCATCCGCGTCAGCCTGTTCATGGATCCCGATCCCGCGCAGATCCGCCGCGCCGCCACCTGCGGCGCGGACCGCGTCGAGCTCTACACCGGGCCCTACGCGGCGGCCTTTGCGGCCGGCGCCGACCCGGAGGCGATCCTGCGCCCGCATGTCGAGGCTGCGCGCGCCGCGCTCGATGCCGGCCTCGGCGTGAATGCCGGCCACGACCTGAACCTGCTGAACCTCGGCGCCTACGCAGCGGCCGTGCCGGGGCTGCAGGAAGTCTCCATCGGCCACGCCTTCACCGTCGATGCCCTGCGCCTGGGCATCGACGCGACCGTGCGCGCCTACCAGCGCTGCCTGGGACAAGCCGTTTGAACGACGCCTTCGCCGAGGGGGTCAGCGGCGAATTCTCGGTCTGCGACTGCGACCGCTACGCCGAGCACCTCGCGGACATCAGCGTGCGACGGCGCATGGTCATCGCCAGCGACGACGTGCGCAACCAGTTCGGCGTGCTGCTGCTCGCGCGCGGCGCGCCGCTCGGGCGCTTCGCCTTCGGCAGGATGCACGGCCATCGCCTGAACCGCCCCATCGACGAAGCGCTCGCGATGAGCCGCTGCCTCGATAACGGCGCATTGGCCTCGCGCCTGCGCGAACTGCTGGACTGCGCGCCCGACCTGCAGCGCATCGCCGTGGCCACCGGCCTCGCCCCGCGCCTGGAGGCGCTGTGCGAGACGGCCGCGCTGGGCCCCGCCCTGCTGCAGAAACTCAGTGTGCTCGAGGAAGTCCTGCCGGCCGTGTTCCACCGCGCGCTGTTCTGCGCCTGCTTTGGCGTGCTGCTGGCCGGGGAGCGGCGCCTCGATGCCACCGAGGCCAGGCTGCTGTTCCAGGCGGGCCTGTTGCACGACCTCGGGCTGCTGCATATCGATCCGGCGCTCGCCTGCGGCAACGCCGGCATCGGCCCCGGCGAATGGGGCGAGATCCAGCGCCACGTGCCCATAGGGACTGCCATCGCCGCGCGCCTCGCCACGGCGCCGGCGCGGCTGGCGGCGGTGATACGCGATCACCATGAACGCGCCGACGGCACCGGTTACCCGGCAGGCAGCACCGGCGAGGACATCGATCCGCTGGCGCAGGTGCTCGCGCTCTGCGACATGCTCCACGCGCTGCGCTTCCACGGTCCCGACGCCGGGACGCTGGCCGACTGCATGCCTTATCTGCGGGTCAACCGGCACCTCTTCGGCGAGCAGAACTACCGCGCGGTGGGGCGCCTCCTCGCCGGCGCGCGCGGTCTCGCGGCGCCGGCCGCGCCACGCAGCCTGCCGCGGCAACTGCTGCTCGACACCAACCGGTCGCTGGTCGTGCTGCGCGGCAGCTTCGCGACGCTGCGCGCGTTGCTGCGCCAGTTCCCGGCCGATCCGCTGCCCGCCAGCGTGCAG
>JAKJFB010000347.1:0-258 GCA_022705125.1 Pseudomonadota bacterium | reverse complement strand
ACGCCTCGGGCCTGGGCCTCGAAGCCTGCGCGGCCGCGCTGGGCGAGAGCATCGGCGCAGACACCGGCGAGGCCGGGCTGATCGAGATCCAGCGCACCGCGCAGGAGCTGTTCTGGCTGGTGCGCCGCATCGAGCGCCAGCTGCGCGCGCTGGCCGGGGCCACCGCCGCGGGCGCCTCGCAGCGCATGCTGCGCGAACTGGCGCACGGCGTGGAATTCGAGCTCGGCCGCGCCTGGCAGCGCTTCGAGGGAGCGAGCG
>JAKJFB010000346.1 GCA_022705125.1 Pseudomonadota bacterium | reverse complement strand
GCTGGAGCGGGCGTATGCGGGGCGTGGGAGCGATGCGTACCACCCGGCGATGCTGCTGTCGCTGCTGATCTACGGCTACGCGACGGGGACGCATTCGAGCCGCCGGATCGAGCGGGCGACTTACGATTCGCTGGCGTTTCGGTTCATCGCCTGCAACCAGCACCCGGACCACGACACCCTGGCGAGTTTCCGGCGCCGCTTCGGCGAACAGTTCGCCGAGCTCTTCGTGCAAGTGCTGCAGGTCGCACGCGAGAACCAGCTCTCACGCTTTGGCACGGTCAGCCTGGACGGCACCAAGCTGCACGCCAACGCCTCCCGGCACAGTGCGCTGTCTTACGGGCACGCGCAGAAGATCGAAGCGCAGCTCAAAGCCGAGGTGCAGGAGATGCTCAAGCTGGCCGAGGCTGCCGACCAAGGCAATGTGCCTGAGGGGGTGGATTTACCGGCGGAGATCAAGCGCCGCGAAGACCGTCTGGCGGCCATCGCGACGGCCAAAGCCAAGATCGAAGCCCGCGCGAAGGAACGTTTCGAGCGCGAGCAAGCCGAGTACGAGGCGAAGATGGCCCAGCGCCAGGCCAAGCAGGCGAGCACGGGCAAGAAGCCCGGTGGCAAGCCCCCCAAGCCCCCGCAGACGGGGCCACAGGCCGAGGATCAGATAAATCTGACCGATGAAGACTCGCGCATCATGAAGGTGGCGGGCGGTGGTTTCGAGCAGTGCTACAACGCGCAAGCTGTGGTCGATACCGAATCGATGCTGGTGGTGGCGCCCCACATCACCACCGCCGGTAACGACAAGGAGCAGGTCGCGCCGATGCTCGAGTGCATCCAGGCACTGCCCGATGGGCTCAATCAACCCGCGCGGCTGCTGGCCGACACCGGCTTTTACAGCGAACGCAACGTCCAGCACTGCCACGACGCCGGGGTCGAGCCGCTGATCGCAGTGGGGCGCGATGCGCATCATCCGGATTGGCGCAGCCGCTTCGAGGAGCCCGCACCGCTCGAGACGCCCACCTCCCACGTCGAGCAGATGAAGCACGCTCTCAAGACCCAGGCCGGTCGCGCCGCCTACGCGCTGCGCAAACAGACCGTCGAGCCGGTGTTCGGCATCATCAAGTCCGTGATGGGTTTCCGTCAGTTCCTGCTGCGCGGTGTTGGCAACGTGCGCAACGAATGGACGCTGGTCTGCCTCGCGTGGAACTTCAAGCGCATGGCCGTATTGCGTCTGCAGTGAGAAGAAACGACAGGAGCATGGCGATTTCACGCGGAAAAGGCCCTTTCGGCTCTGAAATGCCGATTATTTTTCACATCATGAAAACCCGCCTGCCGGTACGCCGTCCGCCGGCTTCAAGTCCGACAGGCTGCTAGCGACACGAGGAACTGACCCCATCGTTCGCAAGGAGGCCACCGTTGGAAACGAAGCACATCGAGGTGAATCCTGTACGCCATGTAGTTTGCGGAGTGCGGGAGATGTTGGAGCCGGAGGCGGTCACGACGATCGTTCGGTTGGGGCAATCGGGCTGGGGTGCGAAGCGGATTGCGAAGGCGCTGGGCATCGCGCGCAACACGGTGCGGCGGTATCTGAACGCGGGCGGGCCGGTGGCGTACCGGCAGCCGCAGCGTGCCAGCGTGCTGGGCGGTCACGACGCATGGCTGCGGGAGCGTTTCCTGCAGCACCGGGGCAACTGCGACGTGGTGCGTCAGCAGTTGAGCAAGGAATTGGGGATCGAGACGAGCCTGCGCACGGTCGAGCGCGCGTGTCGAGGGTTCCGCCAGGAACTGGAGGCGAGTCGCCGTGCGACGATCCGCTTCGAGACCGGACCGGGCGAACAGATGCAGATCGACTTCGGCCAGACACGTGTGCTGATCGGCGGCGAGTCGGTGCGAGTGTTCCTGTTCGTGGCGACGCTGGGCTATTCGCGCCGGGGATTTGCGTGCGCGTTCCGGCACGAGCGCCAGAGTGCGTGGTTCGCTGGGATCGAGGCGGCGTTTGTCCACTTCGGCGGACGGCCGCAGACGCTGCTCATCGACAACGCCAAGGCGCTGGTCGACAAACACGACACGCAGACGCGCCAGGTCCGACTCAACAGCCGCTTCGAGGCGTTCTGCCGGCACTGGGATATCCGTGCCAAGGCGTGCGCGCCGTTTCGCGCGCGCACCAAGGGCAAGACCGAGAACGGCGTGGGCTACGTGAAGAAGAACGCCATCGCCGGCCATGCTTTCGAGAGCTGGACGGCGATGGAGGCGCACCTGGCGCGCTGGCAGCGCGAGGTGGCCGATGTGCGCATCCACGGTACGACCGGTGTCACGCCCGCTGAGCGCTTCGACTTGGAGCGTGAACACCTGCGTCCGGTTGCCGGGATCGCCCCCTTCCTGCAGGTGCGCGAGCTCGTGCGCCGAGTCAATGCGGAGGGCTGCATCGAGCTCGACACCAACGCCTACAGCGTGCCGTGGCGGCTGATTGGCGAGACGGTGACGGTCGTGGTCAGCGCCGACACCGTGGTGGTCGAGTACGCCGGCGAGGAAGTCGCCCGCCATGCGGAGCTCGCCGGCAGTCGCGGTCGCAGCATCGAGCGCAGCCACCTGCTGGGTGGGTCGCTGCCGCCGGCCCAGATCGAGGCGCCGCCGCCCACCGATGCGCTGCTGCGTCCGCTGGCCGAGTACGAAGCGCTCGTCGGAGGAGGCTGGTGATGATCGATGCCGACCGACTCGACGAACTGCTCACCCGGCTGCGGCTCACGGCGATCCGCGACCAGCTCGACAGCCTGCTCGACGAAGCCAGCCGGGCGCAGATGACACTGCGCGAAGCGCTGCTCTTCCTGGCCGAGCGCGAGGTCGCCCGGCGCGACACCCGACGCATCCAGATGGGCATGAAGCTCGCCCGTTTCCCGTGCGTGCGCACGCTCGAAGGCTTCGACTTCGACGCGCAGCCCTCGATCGATCCAGGGCAGATCCGGGATCTGTCCTCCGGTCGCTGGATCGGGCACGGTCAGGCCCTGCTGCTGCTCGGTCCGCCGGGCGTAGGCAAGACGCACCTGGCGGTCGCCCTCGGGCGCGAAGCGGTGGATCGCGGCTACACGGTGCTCTTCACCTCGGCAGCGGCGCTGATGGCCGGGCTCACGAAGGCGCACGCCGACGGACGGCTCGAGGAGAAGCTGCTGCAGCTCTCCAAGCCCAAGCTGCTGATCATCGATGAGCTGGGCTACCTGCCGCTCGAGCCGGCCGCTGCGCACCTGTTCTTCCAGCTGGTGTCGCGGCGCTACGAGCGGGCCAGCATGCTGATCACCAGCAACCGGCCCGTTGGCGAGTGGGGGCAGGTGTTCGGCGACGCGGTGGCCGCTACCGCCATCCTCGACCGACTGCTGCACCACAGCCAGGTCATCACGATCCGGGGCGACAGCTACCGGCTGCGCGACAAGCGCCGCAGCGGCCTTCTGCAGAAGGCCGCTGCCCCCACCCCGATCACGTCGGAGAGTTGATTAACCCAGGGGGTCAATTCCAGATGTCGTCAGGGGGTTAAATCTTCGTGTCGCTTGACACGAGTTGCAGTACGGCCGATCGAGCACGAGTCGCCTGGCGCCCGACATCTGGCAGATATCGCGCATTCCTTCACCTCGGACGCCCAACACTTCTACGATCACTCCATGTCGAGAGACCCCAAAGCGGAGGGGTACAAGCCTG
>JAKJFB010000345.1 GCA_022705125.1 Pseudomonadota bacterium | reverse complement strand
GTCGCGCTGTCCCACGACGCGCACCCAGTCGCGCTCCTGCAGCGTGCGGATGATGTTGGGGTTGACCGCCACGCCGCGCACCTCCTCGATGTCGCCGCGCGTGATCGGCTGGCGATACGCGATGATCGCCAGCGTCTCGAGCAGCGCACGCGAGTAGCGTGCCGGCTTCTCTTCCCACAGCCGTGAGATCCACGGCCCCAGCTCCTGGCGCACCTGCAGGCGGTAGCCGCTCGCAGTCGGCGCACAGCTCCTGCAGCGCCGCGGCCAGTTCCTCGGCGCCGGGGCGGTCGGTGAGGTCGAACAGGTCGGCGAGCTCGTCCAGCGTGAGCGGACGGCCGGCCGCGAGCAGCGCGCCCTCAATGATCGACTTCAACTGCATCCTGCCCCCGGGATTTGACGTGAATGGGTCCGAACGGCTCCGACTGCACCATCTCGATCAGCGATTCCTTGATCAGCTCCATGATGGCGAGGAAGGTCACCACCACGCCCATGCGCCCTTCCTCGACGCGGAACAGGCTGACGAAGGGCACGAAATGCGGCGTATGCAGCCGCGCGAGGATCTCGACCATGCGTTCGCGCGTCGACAGCCGCTCCATCTGCACGTGGTGGCTGACGTTCATCGAGGCGCGCCGCGCCACCTCGCCGAAGGCGAGCAGCAACTCGCGCAGCTCCACCTGGGGCTGCGGCTTGCTGCGGCGCAGTTCCGGCGGCTCGGCAGCGGCCTGGAACACGTCGCGCTCCAGGCGCGGCAGCCCGTCCAAATCCTCGGCCGCCTGCTTGAACTGCTCGTACTCCTGCAGGCGCCGGATCAGGTCGGCGCGCGGGTCGGTCTCCTCCTCGGCGGCGCTCTGCTGGCGCGGCAGCAGCATGCGCGACTTGATCTCGGCCAGCATCGCCGACATCACCAGGTATTCGGCGGCGAGCTCGAACTGCATCGCGTCCATCAGCTCGACGTACTGCATGTACTGCTCGGTGATCTGCGCGACGTTGATCTCGAGGATGTCGAGGTTCTGGCGCCGGATCAGGTAGAGCAGCAGGTCCAGCGGGCCCTCGAAGGCCTCGAGGAACACTTCCAGCGCCTCGGGCGGGATATAGAGGTCTCGCGGCATCACCGTGAGCGGCTTGCCGTGCACGAACGCGAGCGGCAGCTCCTGCTGCTCGCCCGGCACCGGCTCCGGGGCCTGCGCCGGCGCGGCGAGTTCCAAATCGATTGACTCCGACACCCTGACTCCAGTCGCTGGCGCGCGCGGGCCGTGGCGCGGCGCGCTCGAAAAAGGGGGCGGATTATAGCCGGGCGGGCATCCTGCGCCCACCTCCGGCTATTCGAAGGCGCTGGTGTCGCCCTTGCCGCGACGCGCGATGACCGGGACGGGGCCGGCGAGATCGATCACGCTGGTCGGCTCCAGGCCGCAGCCGCCGCCGTCGATGATCAGGTCCACGGCATGGCCGAGACGATCGCGCATGTCCTCGGGATCGGTCAGCGGCAGTTCCTCGCCCGGCAGCGTGAGCGTGACGCTCATCAGCGGCTCGTCGAGCAGCTCCAGCAAGCCCAGCGCGATCGCGTTGTCCGGCACGCGCATGCCGATCGTCTTGCGCTTGGGATGCATCAGGCGCCGCGGCACCTCCGCCGTCGCCCTGAGGATGAAGGTGTAGGGCCCCGGCGTGTGCGTGCGCAGCAGCCGGTAGCTGACGTTGTCGACGATCGCGTAGGTCGAGAGTTCCGACAGGTCGCGGCACATCAGCGTGAAGTTGTGCTTCTCGTCGAGGCGGCGGATCGCGCGGATGCGGTCGAGCGCGGCCTTGTCGCCGATATGGCAACCGAGCGCGTAGGCCGAATCGGTCGGATAGATGATGACGGCACCCGCGCGCAGCCGGTCCACGACCTGCTGCAGCAGCCGCTTCTGGGGGTTCTCGGGGTGGACCTGCAGGAAAATGCTCACAGCGGGGCTTCCGTGTTCAGGAGCCGTGCGCGCCGCGGGGCGGCTATCACGGCGGGCGCGGCGAGTGTAATTGCCGCGCGCCGGACGATCAAATCCAGTCCTCCCAGACCGGATCGAGACCCGCGGGCAACGCCGGTATGCGCCCCGGCAGGTTCCAGCCGCCGAGGGCGTGGAAGTCGCTGCCCGCCGAGGCGCGCAACCCGGCCTCGCGGGTGAGCTGCACCACCATTTCCATGTCCGCCGCCGTCAGCCCCGGCAGCGCCACCTCCACGGCATCGCCGCCACAGTCGCGCAACTGCCCGATGAGCGCGCGCAGCTTGCTGCGCGTCAGCTTGTAGGCGAGCGGATGCGCCAGCACGGCGCGCCCGCCGGCGGCGCGGATCCAGCCCGTCGCCTCGTCCAGGGCGGGCCATTCCATGCGGCAGGCCGCCGGCTTGCCCTTGCCGAGGTAGCGGTGGAAGGCCTCGTCCAGGGTACGCACCCGCCCGCTCGCCACCAGGAAACGCGCGAAATGCGGCCGCCCCAGGCCGGCGCCGGCCGCCTCGTGCTCGGCTCCCGCCAGCGCGCCGTGCACGCCCAGGTACTCGAGCCGTGCCGCGATCCGCTCGGCGCGCGCGCGCCGGCGCAGCTGCTGCGCGGCAATGCCGGCGCGGATCGCCGGATGCGCCGGGTCGAAGCCCAGCCCCACCACGTGGATCTCGCGCCCCGCGGCATCCACCGAGAATTCGATGCCGGGCAGCAGGCGCGGCAGCCCGGCGGCAGTCGTCTCCATGGCGGCGATGCGGTCCCACCCGTCCAGCGTGTCATGGTCGGTGAAGGCCATGAGCCCCACGCCGGCGCCCGCCTGCATCTGCAGCAGCGCGAGCGGCGCCAGCTCGCCGTCGGAGGCGCTGGTGTGGGTGTGCAAATCGACGAGCACGGAAAAAGCCTGTGTGGAAACGGCGGCGGGGACGATAGAATAGCGGCATTCGCGGCCCGGTGCCGCGGCAAATTCCCGCAGCGCGCCGCGCCGCGCCCGATACGGCCCCGATCCCATGAAGCAATTGGCGGAACTCCTCCCTGTCGTGCTGTTCTTCGTCGTCTACCAGCTGGACGGGCGGTCGCTGGCGCTGGGGGGCTGGGAATACCACTTCGACGGCATCTACTCGGCCACCGCCGTGCTGATGATCGCCACGGTGCTGCAGCTGGCACTGACACGGCTGCTGAGCGGGCACATCGAGAAGCGCCTGCTGTTGCTCACCGCGGTGGTCTGCGCCTTCGGCGCCGCCACGCTGCTGCTGCGCAACCAGCTGTTCATCCAGTGGAAACCCACGATCTTCAACTGGGTGCTCGCGGCCGTCTTCGTCGGCACCCACACCCTGACCGGCAAGACCGTGATGGAACGGGCGATCGGCGCCCAGCTGAGCCTGCCCGCCGTCGCCTGGCGACGACTGAACAGCCTCTGGGTGGCGAATTTCGTGGTCGTCGGCGCGCTGAACCTCTTCGTGGCCTACCGCTTCAGCGAAGCCGCGTGGGTCAGCTACAAGCTCTACAGCGCCATCGGCTTCACGCTGCTGGTGACCGCGCTGACCGTGGCGCTGATCATGCCCCACGTCAAGGACGGCGAGGAACCGCCGGCCGGCGCCGGCTGACACACCCGCAACGGAGCAAACGCATGCTGTATTACGCGATCATCGCCGAAGACGCCGAGAACTCCCTGGAGCGGCGGCTCGCGACCCGTCCCGACCACCTGGCACGGCTCAC
>JAKJFB010000344.1 GCA_022705125.1 Pseudomonadota bacterium | reverse complement strand
GGTTCTCGCCCCAGTTCTGGAACAGCACCGTCGGCTCGCCGTCGGCGAGCACCTGGATGCGCTCCCAGATGGTCATGCGCTCCTTCTGGTGCTGGCGCTCGATGTTGACGACCCCGGCGGCGCGACGCGGGCGCTGCTGCAGCGCATAGCCGGCGGCGAGCGTCTGCTCGTACAGCCCCGGCTGGTAACCGATCTGTCCCGGGACCACGAACTCGAGGCTTTCCTCCTTGCCGAAGGGATTCGCCAGGGAGTATCCCGCGCTGTTCTCGTCGCTCATCTAGCAGTGCCTCTCGGGTGTCTGAATCGTGCACACGCACGCCGCGCGCAGGAGCGGAAAGCCTCGCGCACGGCGATACGCCGCAAGTTTGCCATGCACCGCCCCGCCGCGCTCGCCCCTGCCGGCAGGGGAGTTGCCGCGGCGCGATGCGCCTACGGAGTTAAAAAACCGCGACATATTAATGACTTAGCGCTATGATATCAATAGTTTTGAAAGCCGGTGGCACGGGAAACTTCGAGCGTGGGCGCAATTTCGATCCTCCCGCTGCCGTATCGCATCGACGGCTGCGACTATTTCGCGCAGTTGCGGCCCCTCGCCGGCGCGGTTTTCCTCGACAGCGCGCGCGTGCACGGCGCCGGCGGACGCTACGACCTGATGTCGGCGTTGCCCGTGTGCGAGTTGCGCACGCACGGCGCGATCACGCGCATCATGCGCCGCGGCACGAGCGTGCGCAGCACCGCCGACCCCTTCGAACTGGTGGCCCAGGCAATCGCGGAGCACGTGCCGTGTTCCCCGCCGCCGCAGGGCGATTGGCCCTTCGCCGGTGGGGCGATGGGCTGGTTCGGCTACGACCTTGGGCGACGCGCGGCGCGGCTCGCGACGCGCGACCCGCCCCCGCAGGTCGCCGACATGCAGATCGGGATCTATGGCTGGGCGCTGCTCCAGGATCACGAACGTCGCGAGAGCGTGGCGCTGTTCACGGAAGCGGTCGACGCGACGATCCGACGCCGCCTGATCGATCGCCTGCACGGGCCCCGGGAGCCCGCGGCGGCGGCTTTCCGGCTCGAGTCCCCGTTCGTACCGAACTTCGATCCCGTCACCTATGCCGCGGCGTTCGCGCGGGTGCAGCGCTACATCCGCGACGGCGATTGCTACCAGGTGAATCTCGCGCAGCGGCTGAGCGCGCGGGCGCGCGGCGATGCCTGGTCGGCCTACCTGCAGCTGCGTGCGCGCATGGCCTCGCCCTACTCCGCGTTCCTGGCCAATGGTCAGGCCAGCGTGCTCAGCTTCTCGCCGGAGCGCTTCCTGCGCGCGGCTGGCGGACGCGTCGAGACGCGGCCCATCAAGGGCACGCGGCGCCGCGGCGCCACGCCCGAGGCCGACCGCGAGCAGGCAAGGCAACTGCTAGCCTCGGAGAAGGACCGCGCCGAGAACGTGATGATCGTCGACCTGATGCGCAACGATCTCGGCAGGTCGTGCCGCACCGGGAGCGTGCGCGTGGAGCAACTGTGCGCGCTGGAGAGCTATGCCAACGTGCATCACCTGGTCAGCGTGGTGAGCGGCGAGCCCGATCCGGCGCGCGGCCCGACCGGGCTGCTCGCCGACTGTTTCCCGGGCGGCTCGATCACCGGTGCGCCGAAGATCCGCGCGATGCAGATCATCGACGAGCTGGAGCCCGACCCGCGCAGCGTC
Source organism: Pseudomonadota bacterium (assembly GCA_022705125.1). The sequence goes on along the minus strand of JAKJFB010000344.1, from coordinate 1,999 downwards.
TACTGCGGCTCTATCGGCTACATCTCGGCGCACGGCACCATGGACACCAGCATCGCGATACGCACGCTGGTCTGCGACGGCACGCAGGTGCATGCCTGGGGCGGCGGCGGCATCGTCGCGGACTCCGACGCGCAGACGGAGTACCGCGAGTCGCTCACCAAGATCGAACCGATGCTCGAGGGCCTGCGCGCGATGAGCGCCACGCCAGCGCTCAGATCGCCCTGATGCTGGCGCGCCGGAAGGCTTCCTTCAGCGCCTCGTAACCTTCGACCGACGGGAACTGCGGAAACTCCGCGATCACGTTGGCCGGCGCGTTGAACAGGATCCCGGCGTCGGCCTCGGCAAGCATCGTGGTGTCGTTGTAGGAATCGCCGGCCGCGATCACGCGGAAGTTCAGCGACTTGATCGCCTTCACCGACTGGCGCTTCTGGTCCTTCTGGCGCAGCACGTAGTCCGTTACGCGCCCGGTCGCGTCGACCTCGAGACGGTGACAGAACAGCGCCGGCCAGCCCAGCTGGCGCATCAGGGGCGCCGAGAACTGGTAGTACGTGTCCGAGAGGATCAGGACCTGGAAGCGCTCGCGCAGCCAGTCGAGGAACTCGCGCGCGCCCGGCAGCGGCTCCATCGTGTCGATCACGGCCTGGATGTCGGGCAGGCGCAGCCCGTGCTGGTCCAGCAGGCGCAGGCGCTGCTTCATCAGCACGTCGTAGTCGGGAATGTCGCGGGTGGTGGCGCGCAGTTCGGCGATGCCGGTGCGCTCGGCGAATTCGATCCAGATCTCCGGGATCAGTACACCTTCGAGGTCGAGACAGGCAATTTCCACGTGGGTCTCCAGGGGCTAAAGAACAACATCCTCTCGCGGGCATGGCCCGCTCCTGCCAGCGCCGGCGCGATCAGTAGGTCGGCAGCTCGACGCCCTCGAACAGTGCCTCGACCTCGGCCTTGCCCTGCAGCTGCCAGGCCTTGTCGACGACCTCGCGCGTCAGGTGCGGCGCGAACAGCTCGATGAACTCGTACATATACCCGCGCAGGAAGGTGCCGCGGCGGAAACCGATCTTGGTGACGCTGGGACTGAACAGGTGGCTGGCATCCAGCATCACCAGTCCGCTGTCGAGCTGCTCGTCGATCGCCATGCGCGCGATGATCCCGATGCCGAGCCCGAGGCGTACGTAGGTCTTGATCACGTCGGCATCGGTGGCGGTGAACACCACGCGCGGCGTGAGCCGCCTGGCGTGAAAGGCCTCGTCGAGACGCGAGCGCCCCGTGAAGCCGAATACATAGGTCACGATCGGGTACGCGGCCACATCCTCTCTGGTTAGACGCTTCACGCTCGCCAGTGGGTGACCCTCCGGCACGATCACGCAGCGGTTCCACGTGTAGCAGGGCATCATCACCAGATCGCTGAAGAGTTCCAGCGCCTCGGTGGCGATGGCGAAATCGACCGTGCCATCGGCCGCCATCTCGGAAATCTGCACCGGCGTGCCCTGGTGCATGTGCAGCGACACCTCGGGGTAGCGCTCCATGAACACCTTGATCGCCGGCGGCAGCGCATAGCGCGCCTGCGTGTGCGTGGTGGCGATCGACAGCGTGCCTTTCTGGTCGTTGCGGAACTCCTGCGCCACCTGCTTGATCGATTCGACCTTGCGCAGGATGTCGCCGGCGCGCTCGAGGATCGCCTCGCCGGCCGGCGTCACGCGTGTGAGGTGCTTGCCGCTGCGCTCGAAGATCTCGACGCCGAGTTCGTCCTCGAGCAGTCGCACCTGCTTGCTGATGCCGGGCTGCGAGGTAAACAGGCTCTGCGCGGTCGCGGAGACGTTGAGGTCGTGGCGGGCGACCTCCCAGATGTAGCGAAGCTGCTGGAGTTTCATGCGGGTTCGGGGTCAGCGCGGGAGCGGAGCCGGGAGGCGCGCAGGATAGCCCCATTCAGGCGCGATCGCCACCACGGCAAGGCCTCAGCGGTTCGCCACGCCATGCGGCACGTGGCCGGTCGCGACGTGCT
>JAKJFB010000343.1 GCA_022705125.1 Pseudomonadota bacterium | reverse complement strand
CCGACGCCGCCGCCCTGTGCCTCAAGTCGGGCAACGCCGCGATCCTGCGTGACGGCAAGGAAGCCCTGCACTCCAACCAGGCCATCGCTGCGTGCGTCCGCGCCGGCCTCGCCGCCGCCGGCCTGCCCGAGGTGCTGGGCATGAAGGAGATCCTCGCCACGCTCGGCATCGGCGACGAGATGCCGCTGGTGGGCTGGGTGTTCGGCGAGCGCTGGGCGGGGGCGAATCCGGCCGCGATCCGGGGCTTCCTGCGCGCCTCCACGGCGGCCAAGGTGCTGCTGCGCGAGTCCGACGCGGCCTGGGAGGAACTGCGCCCGTCGATGCGCGTCGAGGACGAGGCGACCTTCGTCGCGCTGCGCGATGGGTTCCGCGCCGGCATCCCGCAGGCTGCCGACGAGGAGGGCGAGCGCGCCGCCGCGCGCGCCTTCGCGATCCTCGCCGCCGAGGGCGGCGAGGCGCTGGTCGGGCGCGCCCGCGAGCTCGCGCCGGGCACCTTCTGGCATGGGGGCGGGGGGCGGTGAGCGCGCAGCGCCTCGCTCCGCCTGCGCCCGCCGTGCCTGCGCGTACCCCGGTGCCTTCGACGACCTCCCCGCACGCGCCGGCCGGCGCTGCGCCGCAGGGGACGCTCGCGCGACGCGACGAGCGCCGCCTGCGCATCGCCTCGCTGTTCGTCTTCGTGCTGCTCTGGCAGCTTGGCGCCAGCCTCGCCGACAGCCGCACGCTGCCCGATCCGCTCGCCGTGCTGGCGCGCATCGGCGCCGAGACGGCCTCGCTCGCGCTGCCCGGGCACCTGGCGGTGACGCTCGGCCGGGTCGCGGTCGCCTTCGCGGTGGCGATGCTGGTGGGCGCGCTGATCGGCATGGCCATGGGGCGCTGGCGCAAGGTGGATGCCTTCCTCGATGCCTGGCTGGTGCTCGGCCTCAACATCCCGGCGCTGGTCACCATCATCCTGTGCTACGTGTGGTTCGGCCTCAACGACTGGGCGGCGATCGTGGCGGTGGCGATCAACAAGATCCCCACCGTCATCGTCACCGTGCGCGAGGGTGCGCGCGCGGTCGATCCCAGGCTGCTCGAGGTCGCGCGCGCCTACCGGCTCGGCCGGCGCACCACCTTCCTGCGCGTCTATCTGCCGCAGCTCGCGCCCTGGCTGATCGCCGCGGCGCGCTCCGGGCTGTCGCTGATCTGGAAGATCGTGCTGGTGGTCGAGCTGCTCGGGCGCAGCGAGGGCGTGGGCTTCCAGCTCAACGTCTTCTTCCAGTTCTTCGACATCACCGGCATCCTCGCCTACACCCTGGTCTTCGCCGGCGTGGTGCTGGCCGCCGAGGGCTGGCTGTTGCGTCCGCTCGAGCGCCGTCTCGGCGCCTGGAGGGCCTGAGCGATGCTCGACATCCGCATCGACACCAAGCGTTTCCCCGACCGCGGCGGGCGTCCGCACCTGGCCTTGTCGGGGCTGCACATGCAGGTCGCGCGCGGCGAGTTCGTCTGCGTGGTGGGGCCTTCGGGCTGCGGCAAGAGCACGCTGCTCGGCATCGTCGGTGGGCTCGACCGCGCCTGCGCGGGCGCGGTGAGCATGGACGGCGCCGCGCCGGCCGACCTCGGCTTCATGTTCCAGGAGCCGCGCCTGATGCCCTGGATGAGCGTGCTCGACAACGTGCTGCTGGTGGTGCCCGACGGCGTGCGCGCGCAGGCGCGGCCGCGGGCGCTGGAGCTGCTGCGCGCGATGGAGCTCGGCGACGTGCTCGACGCCTACCCCGGGCGCCTCTCGGGCGGCATGATGCGCCGCGTCGCGCTCGCCCGCGCCTTCGTCAACGAGCCCGCGCTGCTGCTGATGGACGAGCCCTTCGTGTCGCTCGACAGCCCGACCGCGAACCGCCTGCGCGCGATGCTGCTCGCGCAGTGGCGGCGCTGCGGCGCGAGCGTGCTCTTTGTCACCCACGACCTGCGCGAGGCGCTCGCGCTTGCGGACCGCATCTGCTTCCTGTCGCCGTCGCCGGGGCGGGTGGTGTTCGAGTTGGCGGTCGATCTGCCGCGCCCGCGCGATCCGTCCGGCGCGCAGCTCGACGGGCTGCACGCGCAGCTGCTCGCCCGCCATCCCGAGCTGCTCGCCGGCCTGCCGGCGGCGCGCGAGGAGTCGGCCCATGACTGAGGCACGCGAGGTCTTGCTCCAGGTGCGCGGGGTGCGCAAGGCCTACGGCGCGCGGCCGGCGCTGAAGGGGGTGGACCTGGAGGTGCGCGCGGGCGAGTTCGTCGCCCTGCTCGGGCCCAACGGCGCCGGCAAGAGCACGCTGTTCCAGTTGCTGACCGGCCTGTTCGACGCCGACGCCGGCGAGCTGCGGGTGTGCGGCGAGGACATGCGGCGCACGCCGGTGCGCGCGCTCGGGCGCATCGGCGTGGTGTTCCAGCAGATGACGCTGGACCTCGACCTCAGCGTGGAGGCCAACCTCGTGTTCCATGCGCGCCTGCACGGCATCGGCGGGGCCGCGTCGCGCGCGCGCATCGCCGACGTGCTCGCGCGCGTGGGTCTCGCCGAGCGCCGCGCCGACCGCGTGCGCGAGCTATCCGGCGGCAACCGGCGCAAGGTCGAGCTCGCGCGTGCGCTGCTGCACCGGCCGGCGGTGCTGCTGATGGACGAGGCCACGGTCGGCCTCGACCCGGCCTCGCGCCGCCATCTGCTCGACGAGGTGCTGGCGCTGCGCGCCGCGGGCGTCGGCGTGCTGTGGGCCACCCACCTGGTCGACGAGGCCGAGGTCGCCGACCGCGTGCAGGTGCTCCACCGCGGCGAACTCCTTGCGGCCGGTCGCCCGGCCGAACTGACTCGGGCCGCGGGATGCACGCATCTGGCGGACGCCTTCCTGAACCTCACTGGCGCGCCGCAGGCGGCCGAGCCCTGAAGAATCACCCCCGGCAACTTGCCACCCACCGTCGCAGCGCAGACCGCTGTGGCAAGCATAAAGAGGAGACCTCCACCATGACCCGACCGAAGACCCCGATCCGCACGCTCGCCGCGCTCCTGAGCCTTGGCCTGTGCGCCGGCGCCGCGCTTGCCAAGGACACCGGCTACCTGTTCGTCAGCAGCGAGAACGACAACGCGGTGACCGTGCTCGATGGCAAGAGCTTCCAGGTCGTCAAGACCATCGCCACCGGCGAACGCCCGCGCGACATGAAGCTCTCAGCCGACCGCAGCCAGGTCTTCGTGATCGCCAGCAACAGCGAACGCGTGGACGTGATCGACATCGCCAAGCTGGAGGTCGTGCGCAGCATCGACGTCGGCGAGGACCCGGAGATGTTCGACTTCTCCAAGGATGGCAGCCGCATCTACGTCTCCAACGAGGAGGACGCCGAGGTCTCGGTGATCGACGTGGCCGCCAACAAGGTGCTGGCGAAGATCGAGGTGGGCGAGGAGCCCGAGGGCGTGCTCGTCGGCAAGGACGGCAGCCGGCTCTACGTCACCTCGGAGGTGGCCAACATGGTCCATGTGATCGACACCGCCAGCAACGCGATCCTCGCCAACGTGGTGGTCGGCAACCGTCCGCGCCGCTTCGCCGACACGCCGGACGGCGGCGAGGTGTGGGTCACCAACGAACTCGGCGCCTCGGTGACCGTGCTCGACGCGAAGACCAACGTGGTGAAGGAGACGGTCACGTTTGCGCCGAAGGGCTTTCGCAGCGACGACGTGACCCCGGTCGGCA
>JAKJFB010000342.1 GCA_022705125.1 Pseudomonadota bacterium | reverse complement strand
CATGTGCCATCCACTACGCCCTCGCGCCATGCTCGGGCATAGTGTGATTCACGCGGCGGAGTTTTTACACAGGCTCTAAATCCGGACCTACGGCATCGTGTAATGCACCGGCGCGGCCGGCCCGAGCGGGATGTCGAGCGCGATCCAGCCGATGGTGAGCGCGAGCCCGACCACGAGCAGCCCGATTGAGTACGGGATCATCGTCGCCGCCAGGCTGCCGAGCCCGAAGTCCTTCTGCCAGCGCTGGCAGAAGGTGAGGATCAGCGGGAAATACACCATCAGCGGCGTGATGATGTTGGTGGCGCCATCGCCGACGCGGTAGGCCGCCGTGGTGGCCTCGGGGCTGACACCGAGCAGCATCATCATCGGCACCAGCACCGGCGCGAGCAGCGCCCACTTCGCCGAGGCGGAACCCACGAACAGGTTCACCGCCCCGGTCAGCAGCACGATGAGCCCCAGCAGCGCCGGCACCGGCAGCTTCGAGGCGCGGATCAGTTCGGCGCCCTGGACCGCGAAGATCAGCCCGAGGTTAGACCACGCGAACATCGCGATGAAATGCGCCGCCGCGAAGGCGAGCACGAGGTAGTAGGCGAGATCGGCCATCGACTCCTGCATCATGCGCACGATGTCGCGATGTCCCTTCACCGTACCCGCCGCCACGCCGTAGGCCCAGCCGCAGGCGAGGAACAGCACGAAGAAGCCGGCGACCAGCGACTTGAAGAACGGCGAGAGCCGAGCCGGGCCCTGCGCGGCCTGGTCGAGCAGCGGCGTACCCGGACCCAACAGGAACCAGGCCCACAGCAGCACCACAGCCAGCGCCGCGATGCCGGCGCGCGCAAGGCCCTTCTTCTGCGCCGCATCGAGCGGCCTCTGCTCGTCGATCGACAACTCGGGGGGCGCATCGGTAGCCGCGTGGACACCCAGGCGTGGCTCGATCACGCGATCGGTGACGTACCAGATCACCGGCAGGAACACGAGCGTCATGCCCGATATGAAATACCAGTTGCCCACGATGTTCGCGTCCCACGAGGGCACCAGCGCCTCGGCGGCGGCTTCCGTGATGCCGAACAGCAGCGCATCGAGCTGGCCCGGCAGCAGGTTCGCGGAGAATGCCCCGGAAACGCCCGCGAAGGCGCAGGCGATGCCGGCGATGGGGTGACGCCCGGCGGCGGCATAGAGAATGCCGGCCAGCGGGACCAGCACCACGTAGGCGGCATCGGCCGCCAGATTGCCCATCATCGCGACCAGCGCGACCATCGGCGTCAGCAGGGCCTTCGGCGCGCCGTGCACCGCGCCGCGCATCGCCGCCGCGAACAGCCCCGTGCGCTCGGCGATGCCCGCGCCCAGCATCACCACCAGCACGTAGCCGAGCGGGTGGAAGCCGGTGAAGGTCAGCGGCATGTCGGCCCAGAGCCGCCGGATGTTCTCGGGCGCGAGCAGGCTGGTCGCGGCGATCAGGGCCGGCGCGCCGTGCGCATCGCGCTGCGTGGGATGCAGCGCGGAATAGCCGGCCAGGGATGCCAGCACACTGATCACGACCAGCGCCGCGATCAGGTAGAAGAAGATGAATACCGGGTCGGGCAGGCGATTGCCGGTACGCTCGATCCAGCCCAGCACGCCTGCGCTCGCCCTGCCCTCATTCGCTATCCCGCCCAGCCGCGCCATCGAGAACTCCCCGTCCGTGTTTGCCGCGCCGCAACTGTGAGCAGTTCCACGGTCTGGCGCAACCTGCGCTACGATGCACGCATTGCAAGGAGCACGACATGGCCGACTGGCAACATCGCTACGCCCGCATCAACGGCATCGACATGCATTACGTGGAGCAGGGACAGGGCCCGCTGGTGGTGCTCTGCCACGGTTTCCCGCACCTGTGGTTCAGCTGGCACCACCAGATCCCGGCGCTCGCGGCGGCAGGCTGGCGCGTGGTCGCCCCCGACATGCGCGGCATGGGTCAGACCGAGGCGCCGGCGGCGATCGAGGCCTACGGCGTCGACCGCATCTGCGACGACCTCACGGGACTGCTCGATCACCTCGGCGAGGCTTCCGCGATCTTCGCGGGACTGGATTTCGGCGCCTTCGCGATCTACGACCTGGCGCTGCGCGACCCGGGCCGCGTGCGCGCGGTGATCGGGCTGGAGAACCCGGCCGCGCCGCACAATCCCGATGTGCCGCCCCTGAGCGAATACGCGGCGATGGCCAGGCAGCACTTCGTGCACATCGAGTACTTCCGCGAGCCCGGCCCGGCCGATGCGGCGCTGGACGCCGCACCGCGCGAGTTCCTGCGCAAGGTGTTCCACGCGCTTTCGGGCGCCTACCACTACCTCGACGTATGGAAGCACCCGCCGGGCACCGCGTACCTCGACGCGCTGCCCGAGACGCCGCCCCTGCCCTGGCCGTGGCTGAGCGACCTGGAACTGGAGTTCTTCGTCTCGGAATATGCGCGCAGCGGTTTCACCGGCGGACTCAACTACTACCGCTCGATGGACCTGAAGTGGCGCCAGCGCAAGCCGTACGAGGGTGTGCAGAGCCCGGTGCCGGCCTTCTTCATCGGCAGCGAGCTCGACTGCGACCTGGAGGGATTCCACGGCCCGGACCCCATCGCGCTGATGCGCTCGCAGTTCCCCGACCTGCGCGCCGTGGAAATGATCCCCGGCGCCGGCCACCTGGTGCAGATGGAGAAGCCCGACGAGGTCAACCGCTGCCTGCTGCGCTTCCTGGCGACGCTGCGCTAGCGGCGCCGCCGCACACCGCCGCACCGACCGCGCTCATGCCGGAGCACGAGCCGCGGGGTTGCCAGGGCGGCCAGCCTCAGGCCTCGAACTGCACGGAGGACCAGCCCGCCATCACCGGGCCGCAGACCGGAAAGATGACATCGGTGTGGGCCTGGTGCGTCGAATAGGCAAGGAAATCCTCGCGCGCGGCAAAGCCGACGATCACGGCGATGCCGGCATTGCCTTCCAGCAGGCCCTGGTCCAGCCCGACCTCGAAGGACACGATGCCGGGAATGAGAGAGGGCAGCTTGCGGTAGGCCGCGAGCACCGCTTCACGCCGTTCCTGGTCCGTGCCTTCCTTGAAGCTGATGAGCGAAACGCTCTTGAGCATGATCTTCTCTCCTGCGGTTGGTGTCATCCTGGCGCCGCGCCTCAGCGCTCGATCTTGAAGCCGGCCGCCACGCGGTCCCAGCTCTGCGGCGTCACGCCGCGCTCGCGCAGCTTGTACTTCTGCACCTTGTTGGTCGGCGTGTAGGGCAGTTCGCCCACGAACTCGATGTAGCGCGGCACGCAGAAGTACGGCGCGTTCGCGTTGATGAAGCGCGCAAGCTCCTCCGCGCTGACCTGCGCGCCGGGCCTGGGCACCGCGTCGAGCTTGATCTCGTGCTCGGAGTCCAGTTCCTGCGATGCCACGCCGTAGACTGCCGCTGCCTGCACCGCCGGGTGCTGCATCGCGACACTCTCGACCTGCAGCGAGGACACGTTGCGCCCCTTGTAGCGGATCACGTCCTTCTTGCGGTCGACGAAGAAATAGTCGCCGTCGGCATCGCGGATGCCGAGGTCCCCGGTGTGGTACCAGCCGCCGGCAAAAGCCGCTTCATTCGCTTGCGGGTTGTCGAAGTAGCCGTTGAAAATGGTGTGCGGTGAAGTCTCCTTCACACAGAACTCCCCGACTTCGCCGGGCGCGGCCTCGCTGCCGTCGTCCCT
>JAKJFB010000341.1 GCA_022705125.1 Pseudomonadota bacterium | reverse complement strand
CGCCGGCTATGCGCCGCTGATCGCGCCGCTCAGGACTTGACCACCATCGTGGCCTCGATCTCCACCGCGGCGCCACGTGGCAGCGCGGCAACCTGCACGCAGGCGCGCGCCGGGTAAGGTTCGGCGAAATAGCGGGCCATCACCGCGTTGACCGCGGCGAAGTCCGCGAGGTCGGTGAGGTAGATGTTCACCTTCACGCAGTGGTTGAGGTCGCCGCCGGCGGCGCGCGCCACGGCCGCCAGGTTTTCGAACACGCGCACCGTCTGCTCCGTGATATCGCCCGCGACCAGCTGCATGGTCGCCGGGTCGAGCGGGATCTGTCCCGACATGTAAACCACGTTGTTGATCTTCACGGCCTGAGAATAAGGGCCGATTGCCTGTGGTGCGTCGCTAGCGTGGATGACTGCGCGATTGCTCATGGGTGCTCCTCGATGCGAATGCGGGGGGATCAGCGCTTCACCCGCGTGACTTTCATGACGGACCTGACCGTGCGGATGCGGCGGATGATGCGCGCCAGGTTCACGCGGTTGGCGACCGCGATGACCAGCCGCACCTGGCTGAGCCGCGCGTCGCGCTCCTCCATGCCGATCTTCTCGATGTTCACATCCAGGCTGCTGATGCGGTTCGCCAGCGCGGCGATCACGCCCTTCTGGTTCTCCAGTTCCACCAGCAGCTCGACGCTGAATTCGCCGCGCGTGTCCTCGGCCCAGCGCAGCGGCGTACAGCGCTCGGGGTCGTCGAGGAACTCGGCGATGTTGTTGCAGCTGTCGCGGTGCACCACCACGCCGCGCCCGGCGCTGATGTGACCGACGATCGTGTCGCCGGGTATCGGGTAGCAGCACTTGCCGAAGTTGATCACCATGCCCTCGGTGCCGCGGATCGCCAGCGGCAGCGCCTCCTCGGCGCTCGCCCCGGGCATGCCCTCGCCCCTCTCGAGCAGACGGCGCGCGGTGAGCAGCGCGACGCGGTTGCCGAGGCCGATCTCCTCGAGGATGGTGTCGAAGGAGGCGCGGCGCGTCTCGGCGAGCAACTGCTCCACGGTCCGCGGATCGATCGTCCTCATGCTGCTCTGCAGGCTCACCAGCGCCTTGTCGAGCAGGCGCCGGCCGAGCTCGATCGATTCCGACTGCTGCTGGCCCTTGAGGTAATGGCGGATGTTGGTGCGGGCCTTCGCCGTCACCACGAAGTTGAGCCAGGTCGGATTCGGGTTCGCGCGCGGGGCCGTCACGATCTCCACGGTCTGCCCGCTCTGCAGGCGCGTGCTGAGCGGAGCGAGGTTGCGGTCGATGCGGCAGGCGACGCAGCTGTTGCCGATGTCGGTATGCACCGTGTAGGCGAAATCCACCGCGGTCGCGCCGTTGGGCAGCGCGAAGATGTCGCCGCGCGGGGTGAAGACGTAGACCTCGTCCGGGAACAGGTCGATCTTCATGCTCTCGATGAATTCGAGCGAGTTGCCGGCGCGCTGCTGCATCTCGAGCAGGCCCTGCACCCATTGGCGCGCGCGCGAGTGGCCGCTGCCGGGCTTCTCCGATCCGCTGCTCTTGTACAGCCAGTGCGCGGCGATGCCGTTGTTGGCCATCTCCTCCATGTCCGCGGTGCGGATCTGGATCTCGATCGGCACGCCGTGCATGCCGAACAGCACCGTGTGCAGGGACTGGTAGCCGTTGGCCTTGGGTATCGCGATGTAGTCCTTGAAGTGGCCGGGAACCGGCTTGTACAGGCTGTGCATGGCGCCCAGCACCCGATAGCAGCTGTCGACGCTGTCGACCACGATGCGAAACGCGAACACGTCCATGATTTCCGAGAAGGAGCGGCCCTTGGCGCGCATCTTCTGGTAAATGCTGTAGAGGTGCTTCTCGCGCCCGAGCACGCGCGCGGGGATATGTTCCTCGCGCAGGCGGGTCTCGATCTTGCGCTGGATCTGCGTCACCAGCTCCTTGCGGTTGCCGCGCGCCTTGCGCACGGCGGCGTGGATGCGCCGCGCGCGCATCGGGTGCAGCGCCGTGAAGCCGAGGTCCTCGAACTCGATGCGCATGTTGTTCATGCCGAGGCGCTGGGCGATCGGCGCGTAGATCTCCAGGGTCTCCTGGGCGATGCGCTGGCGCTTCTCGGGCTTCAGCACGTCGAGCGTGCGCATGTTGTGCAGGCGGTCGGCGAGCTTGACCAGGATCACGCGGATGTCGCGCGCCATGGCCATCGCCATCTTCTGGAAATTCTCGGCCTGCGCCTCGGCACGCGAAGTGGTCTCGAACTGCGACAGCTTGCTGACGCCATCGACGAGCTCGGCGACGCTGGTGCCGAACTGCGAGGCCAGCGCCTCCTTGGCGATGCCGGTATCCTCGATCACGTCGTGCAGCAGCGCCGCCATCAGGCTCTGGTGGTCCATGCGCATGTCGGCCAGGATGCCGGCCACGGCGAGCGGATGAGTCACGTAGGGCTGGCCGGTGCGCCGCACCTGGCCGTCGTGGGCCTGCTCCGAGTAGTAGTAGGCGCGGCGCACCGCATTGACCTGCTCCGGCGCCAGGTAACCCCGGAGCTTTTCCGTCAGTGCGCCGAGGTGCTGCATGCGTGGCGGTTGCGCAATCGCGCGGCGCGGGAGCACATCTCCCGCGCCGTGAGTCTCACAGGTTGGCTGCGTCGGCCTGCGCTTCGAGCAGTTCCTCGAAGGACGGTTCGGCGTTGTCGTCGAAGAAACCGGGGCCGATCAGGCCTTCCTCGATCTCGCGCAGCGCGATCACCGTCGGCTTGTCGGACTCCTCGTGCACCAGGGGCTCCTTCCCGCCGGTGGCGATCTGGCGCGCGCGCTTGGCCGCGACCATGACCAGCTCGAAGCGGTTCTCCACCTTGTCGAGACATTCCTCTACCGTAATTCGTGCCATGGATATCACCTGTTGCGTGGCTTTGAGCTGCGACCCGCCGGCCTCCGGGGTCGCGCGGGGCACGCATTCTAGCAGAGTTGCTCAGGTCGCCGACAGCAGCTCGCGGATCAGCCCCGACAGCCGCATGCCCTGGGCCGGCCGGCGCAGGCGATTGGCGCGCAGTATGGCCTGCAGGTCGGCCAGCGCGACCTCGAAGCGGTCGTTCACCACGACGTAGTCCGACTCGTCCCAGTGCGACATCTCGCTGACCGCCTGGCGCATGCGCTCCCCGATCACCTCGGCGCCGTCCTGCTTGCGTCCCTGCAGCCGCGACTCCAGCGTGTCGCGCGACGGCGGCAGGATGTAGATCGACTGCGCGGCGCGAATGCGCTCGCGCACCTGGCGCGCACCCTGCCAGTCGATCTCGAGAATCACGTCCTTGCCGCCCGCCAGTGTCTCCATGACCCAGCTGCGCGAGGTGCCGTAGAGGTTGCCGAACACGGTTGCGTGCTCGAGGAAGTCGCCGCGCCCGAGCATCTGCTCGAATTGTTCGCGGCTCGTGAAGTGGTAATTGACCCCCTCCACCTCGCCCGGGCGCCGCGCGCGCGTGGTGTGCGACACGGATGCCAGCAGGTCGGGATCCTGCCCCACCAGAGCGGCGACCAGGCTGGTCTTGCCCGCGCCCGAAGGCGCCGACACCGTGTACAGGGTTCCTGGCGCGGCCGTGTTCATTCGATGTTCTGCACCTGTTCGCGCATCTGCTCCACCAGCACCTTCAACTCCACGGCCGAGCGGGTCGTTTCCGCGGAAGCGGACTTGGAGGACAGCGTGTTGGCCTCGCGGTT
>JAKJFB010000340.1 GCA_022705125.1 Pseudomonadota bacterium | reverse complement strand
AGGCCACGCGGATGCGGCTCATGCCGAGCACGTTCTTCAGCGGCCCATACACCAGCAGGTTGCCCAGCCAGTACTGGAAGCGATCGCCACCCGACACCGGCTTGCCATCCAGGATGTCGGCGCCGCAGCGCCGCGCCACGTCCATGAAGTGATGGAAGATCTTGCGCTTGAGGCTGCCGGCGTCTTCCATGCGGATCATCACCTGGGTCAGCAGGTTCTCGAACACGCGCGGCGGGGCGAAGTAATAGGTGGGTCCGATCTCGCGCAGATCGTTCATCACCGTCTCGCCCGACTCCGGGCAGTTGATCGTGAAGCCCGCCACCGTGGCCTGCGCGAACGAGAACAGGTGGTCGCCCACCCAGGCCATCGGCAGGTAGGACAGGATGTCCTCCTTGTCGGTGAGCTTGTCGAACTGGATCGCGCCGCGCGCCGCGGCGATGAACGCGCCGTGGGTCTGGCACACGCCCTTGGGCTTGCCGGTGGTGCCCGAGGTGTACAGCATGATCGAGATGTCGTCGGAGGCGCCCTTGTCGATCTCGCCGTCGAGGAAGTCAGGCTGGTTGCGGTCGTGGATGCGCCCCATCTCCTGCAGCTCGTCCAGGCCCATCAGCAGGGTCTGGGTGTAATGGCGCATGCCACGGGGGTCGTCGTAGATCACATGCGCGAGCAGCGGCGCATCGGGCTGGATCTCGACCATCTTGTCCACCTGCTCCTGGTCCTCGACCACGGCGAACTTGATCTCGGCGTCCTGCAGCACGTAGGCCATCTCCTGGGCCACCGCGTCCTGGTACATCATCACCGGGATGCCGCCCAGGCACTGGCAGGCCGCCACCGACCAGTACAGCCGCGGGCGGTTGTCGCCCACCACCGCGAGGCGGTCGCCGCGCTTGAAGCCGAGCTGCGCCAGCCCGCAGGCGATCGCGCGCACGTTCTCGGCCACTTGCGCCCAGGTATAGGTCTGCCAGATGCCGTATTCCTTCTCGCGCATCGCCGGCTGCTGCGGGCGAACTTTCGCGTGGTGCATCAGGTAACGCGGGAAGGTGTCCAGCCCCGCATCGCCCTGCCCGTGGTCGGACGCGCTCGTGCGTGTGTCCATTCCACACTCCTCCTTTGGTCTTGTCCTGTCTGTCTCCGCACCCGGGCCCTGATGTTTGTTATGAAGGCCCGGGCGGGACGCGCGAACGCGTCCAATCCAGTTCAGGCTGGAGTGTGGCAAGCCACTTTTGCGCAACTGTTTGTGGAATGTACTGAATTGTTGCAGGCGCTCCACGCGCCCGCAGCCTGCCCTCAGACCGGGAAGGCGAAGCGGTACTGCGACTTGCCGGCCTGTCGGCCGATCCCGCGCGTGACGCCACGCCCGACCCGCTTGGCGCTACCGATCGCGGCGATGCCGCCCCCCACCGGCCGGCCGACGGCGGGCTCAGGGACCAAGGCGCAGCACCACCCGCGCGCGGGGATCGTCGGGGACGAGATCGACGAACGCGATCGCATCCGGATCCTGGGCGACCCGCGAAATCGCGGCCGCGCTGTCGGCGACCCGCAGCGGCGGTTGTGTCCGCCCGGAGAACTGCAATCGCGCCCAGTACGCGTTGATCTCGGCGATGTCGCGCCCGAGCAGGCGGCGATAGAAGCTTGCGCGCAACGGTTCCACTTCGACCACGTTGGCGCGCGCCCCCGAAGGCAGCATTTTCACGCGCCCGAGGAAGAGATGGCTGGCCTGCTCGCGACTCAGGGCGGAGATGCCGCTGTCGCGATTGACGATGAGGACGAGTTCCCCGGCCACCACGTCGTGCGTCGGGAGCAGCAGCACGAGGAGCGCAGCGACGAGCGTATGGATTCGCATGGCCGGACGCTAGAAGACGAAATCCAGCGTTGCGGAAAACACCGTCGGCGAGCGCGGGCCGGTGACGAAACCACGATCGTCGAGCAACGCGGAGGAACGCTTCGCGTCGATGCGATCGAACTGCAGCTTCAAGGCCATGTTGTCGGCGAAGTCATAGCGCACGCCCACGCCGATGGTGGTCTGGTCGTGGCGGGTGTAGCCGTGGACGGTCTGCCAGAAACCGCGCAGCTGGCCCGCGGGGTCCAACGCCGGCGGCACGTCGAGGGCCCGATCGACAGGATCGAGGATGCTGCGCGAGCCGGTAAGGTAAGGCTTCCAGCGCCCGACCCGATAGGCGGCGGTCGCCCCCGTCCCCCAACCTTCAAAGCGCGGGTACACGGACATCGACATGTCGGTGGCCATGAGCTGCAGCGAGAACGGTCCGCGCTCCCAGCCGAGCGCCGCCCCCAGGTAACCGATCCGGTTGGACCCCGCGATCTCGGATGCGCGGGCCACGGCCTGCCCTGCGAATTCCGTCCCCGGGGCCAGGCTCGCGAGGTGACGCAGCGTGAACGGCAGCTCCCGATAGATGGCGTTGCGCGTGGACACCATGTTGCCCCAGGACAGTTTCAGGCTCAGTTCCGGCCCGATCCAGTCCAGGGTGACGCCGAAGCTGCGGCCGATCGGCACCGGATGCTCCATCCGGTTCAGGAACACGCTGCCGCGCGTACGCCCGCCGAACAGCTTGAAGCGCAGCAGGCCGTCGCCGAGCGCGTGCTGGAGGGTCGCATCCAGGCCGTCGAAGTTGTCGTAGGTCAGACGGCCGTACACGTCGGCATACGGCCTCACCGTCGTGTAGGCGTAGCCGACGTGGCGCGAGTCGCCGTCGAGGTAGATATCGGTGACCAGGCGACCGGCGCGCAGTTCGAGCCAGTCGCTGGGCACGTGCTTGACGAAGCCCCATACCAGGTGCGGTCCCCACTCGCCGTGGCGCCCCTGGTTCATGACCGCCTGCGCCATGACCGACCACTGCGGCGTCAACGCACCGTGCACCTGCAGGCCGAGCGAGCTGTCGACACCGAAGTCGAGTTCGTTCGCACGCGTGCCACGATGCTGGTCCACGCTGCGGCGGAACTGCGTATCGTCCTCGTCGTGCCAGGCGGCGCCGAGCGTGCCGAAGCCGCTCGCGCTCCAGCGCGGGGCGTCGGCCTGCACAGGCCGTCCTGCCGCCAGCGCGGCGGCGCTCGTCGCGCACAAGCTCATCGCCGCGATCGCGGCGATGCAAACGGGTCTCACGGTCGACACCGGGCAACACCTCTCCCGATCGCGGATCGGGTCCGAGTGAGCAAAAGGCTCGAAGATAGCGAGCCCACCACCCCTCATCCCATGACATGGATCACGACTCCGCCATTTAACGCGGTTCGCGCTAGACTCGCAGTCGCCACGCGACCCCGAATGGGCACTCGTCACCCAAAGCTCCGGAAAAACACCCGATGGAACGCAAGGATTTCACCAGACCCGTCCATGTCACGACCTGGATGGCCGTGTTTCTCGCCCTCGTCGCCGCGCTCGCCGCCGCCCTGGTCCCGCAACTCAAGCACGCCTTCATCGCCAACGCCGCATTCAACGGCGTGATCCTCTTCGTCCTCGCGGTCGGCATCGCAGTCAATCTGCGCCAGGTGTGGCGGCTGCAGCGTGAGGTGCTGTGGATCGAGGAATTTCAGCACAGCGCCGGCGGCGGCTCGGCCACCGGCCTGCAGCCGGTGCTGCTCGCCCCGATGGCGCGCGTGCTGTCCAACCGCCGCCGCGGTCAGGCCCATCTCTCGCCGGCGACCACACGCTCCATCCTCGACGGCGTGCAGATCCGCCTCGAGGAGCAGCGCGACCTCTCGCGCT
>JAKJFB010000033.1 GCA_022705125.1 Pseudomonadota bacterium | reverse complement strand
GAGGTCGGCGCCAGCGCGCTGTTCCCGATCGCTCCCGAAGTGCTGGACTTCCTGCAGTTCGAGCGCCACGGCGTGGAGTTCATCGAGCTGCCCGTCATGGCGATCAACCTTGCCGGCCCCGGGCACAAGCCGATCATGTTCTACCGCTCGCCGCGCCGGCAGCTGTGGCACCTGCTGCGCCACCACGGGCCCGCCGCGCTCGCGGGCTTCGCGAAATTTGCGAAGTTCGTCGCCTACCCCGCGAGCGTCATGGACCGCTTCAACCCCGGTTGCACGCCGCGCAGCCTCGACGAGCTGCTGAGCGGGGCTCCGGACGAGGCCCGACGCGAACAGTTGCGGCTCGCGTTCACCGGTTCGGCGATGGACGTGATCGACCGCTTCTTCCCGGACCCGCGCAAGCACCACACCTTCCGCTCGCTGCTGGCCTTTGCCGCGATCCAGTCGACCTACAAGGGACCGTACACGCCGGGCTCCGCGTTGTGCCTGGTCTATACCTTCGCGCAGAGCGGCGACAGCGGACTGATGCGGCGCGTGAAGGGCGGCATGGGTTCGCTCAGCGAGGCGCTGGCGCGCAGCATCGAGGCCGTTGGCGGCACGGTTCGCCTCGGCGCCACGGTCGATCAGGTGCTGCTCGAGGACGGACGCGCCACCGGCGTGGTGCTCAAGGGCGGCGAGACGCTGCGCGCGCGCGTCGTGCTGTCGAACCTCGATCGTCCCGCCACCTTCCAGCGCCTGGTCGGGGAGCGCCACCTCGATGAGACCATCGCGAACAAGGTGGCAGCGGCCGAGCACCGCGGCGCCTGGGTGCACATGCTGTTTCGCCTCGACGGGCTGCCTGCCTACGGCGGCGAGTGGGCGTGGCTCAACAGCGACGTCCACAACCGCTTTGGTGGCGCGATGGTCGCGAGCCCCGAGGAACTGCAGCGCAGCTTCGAGACCTGCGATGCCGGCCAGTTGCCCGACACGATGCCGGTCGCATTCCAGTTCCCCTCGGTGATGGACCCGAGCCTGGCACCGGCGGGCCAGCATGTCGCCAGCGCCTATGGCTTCTGCTTCCCGTGCAAGGCGCCGAAGGGCGAGCGCGGGCGCCTGCGCGATGCGGCCGCGGACAAGGTCATCGATACCATCTGCGGCTACCTGCCCGATTTCCGCGCGCGCATCCTCGACCGGGCGGTGTTTTCCTCGGATCACTTCGCGAGCATGCACGGCGCGACCGAGGGCGATTTCACCCATGGCCTGATCCATCCCGAGAACATGCTCGGCGAGCGCGCGATGGTGCCGGGCTCCGCGCACCGCACCCCGATCGAGGGCCTGTGGATGTGCGGCTCCGCCTGCCACCCGGGTCCGGGCGTCACCTTCCTGCCCGGCTACAACTGCGGGCTCGAGGTCGATCGCGTGCTGGGGTGAGCGATCGAGCGTGTCCGCGACCGCCTCCGCTTCCGCAAGAAGACGTACGACTCAGTTCGACATCCGTTTTCCCGCTGCCGTCTCGAAGTACCATTCGCCGGCGTGGTTGGTGCGGATGCGGAAACCGCCCTCGTGCAGGCGGCGGTGATGCGCTGAACAGAGCAACAGCGTGTTGTCGAGGCTGGTCTTCCCTCCGGCCATTCGCCGGCAGGCGAATGGCGCTCGCCGCTGACCGCGCATGCGCGGTCCGGGCGCGGCTCGCCCATCGATCCAATGCATCACGTGATGCGCCTCCAGCCAGCGCGTATGCGCGCAGCCGGGGTAACAGCAGTGCCGGTCGCGCGCGATGAGCGCGCGGCGCAGCGCCGGCTGCACCACGCGGTGCTTGCGACCGAGGTCGAGCGGATTGCCCTTGTCGTCCTCGGTAACGACCACGACGCCTGCGTCGCAGCACAGGCGCCGCACGCTCTCGATCGGCAGGTCGCTGCGCGCCCCCTCGACGGGTTCCGCGCGCAGCGCCGCCTCGTCGACGTGCACTACCACCTGGTAATGATCCGCGGGTGACGCGCTCTTCGCGGATTCACCGGCCAGGTACGCCCGCGCCATATCGACCAGCGCATCGGCCTGTCGCGCGGGGAATGACGCCTCGTCTTCCGCAGTCGATGCATCACGTGATGCGTCCGCCTCCGCCATCGCGCGCTCCAGCGCGGCCATCACCAGCGCGCCGGCTTCCTCGGTGAGTTCGACCGAAATCGTCATGCGCCCGCAACCGTCGACCGAGCGACGCAGGAAACGCCCGCGGTGGATCTCGTTCACGTCGTGCGTTGACGCCGCACGGTCGGCGTTGTGCATCTGCTGGCAACGCCGCTGCACCTGCTCGGCGGTGGCCTGCTGCGCGTAGTCGAGCAACTGCGCCTCGTTCTGCGGTGTGGCCACGCGGCTCAGCGAGCGAACTTTCGATTACGACAATTCATCCGACGCAAATGCGCGCGAGATGCGCGGCAGGTCGAACAGCGCGGAGGCGACGCGCACTACGAACAGTATTCCATTCGTGCGCGACTGCTGACGGAAGGAACTTGTAGTTACAAGGGAAGGTGGAGACATTCGATTTGATTACGCGTTGTCGCCCTGGGTCGAGATGGGAAATTACGAGCCGGTGACAGTGCCATTCGATCACCCTTGGGCGATCAATTTTTCGATGCATACGATGGCGCGACGCAGGCTGACCGAGGCAGCGTCAGCTTGCGTCGGACGCCAGTGTCAGTACTTCCCGCGCAGATGCGGCGTAGTATGTACGCACACGAGGCACCCGCCATGTCGAATCCCCCGAACACCGATCACCCCCGTACCGACGATGTGCCCGTCGCCGGATTCTGCGACCCCGCCTTCGCGGAAGTAGAACACGCCTTCCGCGAGAATTTCCGCACGCGTAACGAACTCGGTGCCGCGGCCTGCGTGCGGATCGGCGGGCGCGTGGTCATCGACCTGTGGGGCGGCCATCGCGACGCGGGCCGCACCGAGACCTGGCAGCGCGATACGCTGGTCAACGTCTACTCCGTGGGCAAGGGCATCGCCTCGATGCTGGTGCTCGCCCTGGTCGAGCGCGGCGAGCTCGCGCTCGATCGCCCGCTGCGCGGGATCTGGCCCGGGATCGCCGCCGCAGGCAAGGAGAAGCTGACGCTGCGCATGCTGCTCGCGCATCGCGGTGGATTGCCCGGCGTGCGGCGTCCGTTGCCGCCCGATGCCATGTACGACTGGTCGACGATGACGGCGGCACTGGCGGCGCAGGCGCCGTACTGGGAGCCCGATGCGGCGCACGGCTACCACGTCAACACGCACGGATTCCTGATCGGCGAGCCCGTGGTGAGGCGGCTCGGGATGCCCTTCGCCGCCGCCCTGCGCGAACGCCTCACGGGCCCGCTGGAGGCGGACTACCACGTCGGGCTGCCACTGCGCGAACACGCGCGCGTGGCCGCGATCGTGGAGGCGGACGCCGCCCCGATCACCGATGGGCAATCGGCCGTGCGCGCGCATCTCGCCTCGGGCGATCCGGCGACCGACGCGATGCTGGCCAGCGTGTACTTCAACCCGCCGGGCATCTCCGGCTTCGGCATCGTCAACCGGCCCCAATGGCGCAGCGCGGCGATTCCCTCGACGAACGCGCACGCCACGGCGCGTGCGGTGGCGCTGCTCTACGACGTGTTCATGCACCGCGACGCAGCTGCCGGCGGCATCGTGGGGCCGGCGCTGCGCGCCGAAGCATGCAGCATCCAGTCGGACGGTCCGGACCGCGTGCTCGGCAAGCACTCGCGTTTCGGGCTGGGCTTCCAGTTGTCGCGAGCGGGCCGGCGCATCGGCGGCAGCGAGCGCGGCTACGGGCACTTCGGCTACGGCGGCAGCCTGGGCTTTGCCGATCCCGCGAGCGGTGTCGCCTTCGCCTACGTGACCAACCGGCCCGGCAAGCGTTTCGAGAGCGCGCGCACCGATGCGCTGCTGGAGCCGCTCTACCACGCGCTCGGCGCGAGCGGATGAGCCCGCCAGCGCGTCACCTGAGCAGAGAATCGATATCCACCAGCTCGCACTGCGGCGCCGTGATGGGCTCCTCGGGCAACAGGAAGCGCCAGTACATGAATCCGCTCGCGCGGCCGCCGGTGTCCAGCCAGTTGGGTACGCCGGGGTCGCGCTCGGCCAGCACGATGCGGTAATTCCCTGCACCGTCCGTGACGGTCTGCGCGCGGTTCAGCGAGACGCGCCGGTTCATGTAATCGAAGCTCTGCCGGAAGCGGCTCCACAGCACCACGCCCGCGTAGCGGCAGGCGGGGAAGCGGCCGCTTATCACCAGCGCCTTGCCCGGCGGCACGTGAAAGGGCGCCATCGCGTAGGCGATGTCGAGCGCGGCATAGGCCATGTCGGCGCCGGGCTTCTCGGGCTCGTTGAAGCGGTTCGGCACGACGGAAACCCAGGCGGGCATCGTCGTGCGGCCCTTCGATTCCTCCAGCGTGCGGCTGCGCATCCAGCGCGAAACGCGCTCGATGCCCGCGGTGATGCTCTCGACGGTGGGTTCGCGCGGAGCGGGGAAGTCGCCGAGCGCGTCGATCTCGAGGTCCAGCCGTCGCGCGGTGTCGGCCATCACGTTGCCGGCCTCCTCGAAGTAGTGCCGCGTCAGCACGTTGAGCGCGCCCTCGGGCATCCGCACCCAGTTGCGTGAGTCGGCGGGCGGCGCGCGCGAGAGCAGGATCTCGAAGGAGCCATCGGGCCGCACCTCGAACTGTTCGCTGTTGATGCTGGCGCCTACGCCCTCGGCTTCGCCGCCGCCGGACTGCACCGACAGCGATACGTAGACCGCGCCGGCCATGTCGCCGCGGATGCGGTAGCTGCAATCGGCGCTCACGTTGCACTCGTGGTAGATCGCATCGGGGCTGTCGCCGCCGAACTTCGTCGTCGGGGTGACCGCGCGCTGGAACACCGGGCGGCGCGTGTCGGCCTCGAGTTGCGAGCCGAGCGCGCGGCGCAGCCCGTGCAGGATGAAGCGGTGGCCGTCGGCGACGTCGAGCGCCGATTTGTATTCGCCGGTCTCCCCGACGTACTGCGCGTCGATCTGGCCGAGCAGTTCGAGAAGCTCGCGGAATGCACGGCGTGACTCGGTCATCGGGGCTCCTGTCTTTTCTGCGTCGTGTCGCGCAGGGTCTCAGCGCACCCGGGCCGAGTCAACCGGGTCGAGGTGGCTGAGGCGTTACGTTCTCTTCATGCCCTGACCGGGAAGAGGGCGCTACACTGCCGCCGGCATTGCATCCGGCTTTCGGCAGGGGGGAGACATGGATATCGAGCAACCCGACTGGGTCCGGCGACTGAACTACCTCGGGGCGATGGTGGGTGGCTCGCGCCGGCTGGTGAGCCTCGCGCCAGAGGAGCTGATCGAGGAGGCGCGCGCGAGCACCGGCCTGGCGGATTTCGGCGAGCCGGGCTGGGAGGACGCCTTTCGCGCGCTGGTCGAATCGCTGCAGACCGAGGTGGACCTGCACACGATCGGGCGGCTAGTGACGCGCGCTGAGTTGCTGCGCGGCCTGCGCAACCGCCTGCTGGTCACCGAGGCCTGCCGCGCGCAGCCGGCGATACGCCATGAGCAGGTCGTCGCGCCGCTGCTGATCGCGGGGCAGGGGCGCACCGGCACCTCGATCCTCTTCGAGCTGCTCGCGCTGGACACGAACAGCCGCGCGCCGCTCGCCTGGGAGGCCGCGAGCCCCGCGGCGCCGCCGGGCGCGACGCTCGCCGAGGGCATCACGCGCGAGCAGATCGCCGAGACCGTCAACGAGTTCCTCTCCGACGTGCAGCCGGCGATCCGCGCGGCGCACGAGCACCGCTGGGACCTGCCGGTGGAGTGCATTCGCTTCATGGACAGCGAGTTCAGCTCCGACTGGTGGGCGATGCTCTACGCCGCGTGGGGTTGGCTGAAGTGGCGCGCCGAGCACCCGACGGACGCGCCGTATCGCTGGCATCGTCGAGTGCTGCAGTTGCTGCAATACGGGCATGGCGACGCGCGGCGCTGGTTGCTGAAATCGCCGGCGCATCTGGGCAACCTCGACCGGCTGCTGCGCCAGTACCCGGACATCCGCATCATCCACACCCACCGCGACCCGGTGCGCTCGGTTCCGTCCACCGTGAGCCTGTCCACGCTGATGCGCACCAGTCGCGCCAACGGCGTGGATGCGAACCTGCTCGGTCAGATGGTGGTGATGGGCTACGGCGGGATGCTGCGCAAGGTGATCGAGGAGCGCGGCGGCGGCGTGATCCCGCCGGGACAGATCACGGACGTGCACTTCAAGGACCTCATGAACGACCCCGTGGGCACGGTGGAGCGCACCTACGATGCGCTGGGGCTGCCGTTCACGGCCGCCTTCGCCGAGGCGATTGGCGACTACCTCGCGAAGAAGCCGCGCGACCGGTTCGGCAAGCACCGCTACGCCGCAGAGGATTACGGACTCAGCAACGCGGGCATCCGCGAGGCGTTCCGCTTCTACACCGATCACTACGGTATCGCGCTGGAGGACTGAACCTCCCTGCAGCTCGGGCTTCAGCCCGGCAAGGGCGCCTGTGCGCATGAATGCCGGCCTGCGCGGAATGGCAGCAGCTATCAGTGACTGCGGGCATGGTGCGGCGGCCACGGCCGCTGTCGCGCCTGAGCCTCAGATATGCTGAGCTAATGAACAGCATATGACCCGAATAATGCCATTTTCCACGACATAAGTGCTTATGAGTCGAGGGCATTAAAAATTCAGGTGCTGTGCGGTATGATAGCAGCCATGGCGCGCTGCAGGAGTGGCACCACTGCCACCACGGCAAGGGACCGGAACTGACAGCGCGCTGGCGATTCCGCGTTCCACGCCCGGTCGGCTCAATCACGGATCCCGATATTCACGGAGAGCGTTCACATGCCATCAGTAGCCGATGTTTCGAGCCGATCCATCACCGAACTCAACTCCCTCGCCGGCCGCAGCGCGGTTGTCACGGGGGGCGGGCGCGGTCTGGGCAAGGCCATCGCGCGGCGCCTGGCGGAGGCCGGTGCCAATGTGCTGGTCGGAGACATCGACGCAGCGCTGGCACGCTCGGCGGCGGAGGAGCTGGATGCGAGCGGCTCAGCGCGGGTGCTCGGCGCGGTCATGGATGTCACCGATTCGGCGACGGTGAAGGTCGCGGCGGATCGCGCGGTCCGGGAGTTCGGCGGCCTGGACATATGGGTGAACAACGCGGGCATTTTTCCCTGTGTCCCGCTGCCGGAAATGAGCGACGAACTGTGGGACCGGGTGCTGGCCGTCAATACCCGGGGCGTGTTCGCCGGCGCACGCGAGGCCGCTCGCTGCATGCGGGCCGGCGCGCGGGGTGGAGTCATCGTGAACGTGGCGTCCACCGCCGGTTTCAAGGGCGTGGCGCCCGGGCTCGCGGCCTACGTGTCGTCCAAGCACGCCGTGCGCGGAATGACCCGCCAGCTGGCGCTGGAGCTGGCGCCCGATGCGATCCGCGTACTCGGCGTGGCGCCCACCTTCTGCGTGACCGAGGGCAATCTGCTGGCCATGTCGGAGCACACCGACGTCGCGATCACGGCAGAGCAGATCCCCGCGATGCTCAGTAGCCGCCTGGGGCGCGTGGGGGTTCCCGACGATGTGGCGCGTGCGGTCCTGTTCTGCGCCTCGGACATGTCTGTCTTCATGACGGGCAGCACGCTGCTCGTGGATGCGGGAGAGACGATCTGATTTGCTGCCAGCCGTGGAGGATTCAGTGGCGATCGAGCGCGGCGATGTCACGGGCCTGGTGATCCCGGCGCACGCCGAGGCGCTGCGCGCCGCGGGTGCAGTCTTTCTGAGCGCGGCGTTCCAGGCCTTCGGCTCGCTCGATCCCGGTACGCGCGTGGCGCGGATCACTCGCCTGGAGAATTGCCCGGGCGGCAGCACGGGCCAGAAGCTGTTCCTGTCGGTCGATTACGATCCGCCCGCGCCGCATCTGCATACCGATCTCTTCGTCAAGTTCTCGCGTGATTTCAACGATCCGCTGCGCGACCGTGGCAGGTTCGAGATGGCCTCGGAGGTGCGCTTCGCCGCCCTGTCGCGGCTGGCGCACTTTCCGGTCAGCGTGCCAAAGACCTACTACGCCGACTACCATCAGGACTCCGGTACCGGCGTGCTGATCTCGCAGCGCATTCCCTTCGGCGTGGACGGCATAGAGCCGCAGCACCAGAAGTGTCTCGACCACGAGCTGGCCGACCCGGCGAGCTATTACCGAGCGATTGTCCGGGCGCTGGCCCGCCTGGCCGGCGCGCACAAGGGCGGCCGCCTGACGGCCGATGTCGATGTGCAGTTTCCCTTCGATGCGCAGGCGGCGGCCGCGGCCGACCGGATTCGCTACGACGAGCGCCAGTTGCGCGAGCTGCTCGCCGCGTACGCGGAGTTCGCGACGAAGTATCCACAGCTCCTGCCGGCCAATGTTCGCGCGCCCGGTTTCCTGGCGAGGCTGGAACACGACGCCTGCCGCTTCCTCGCGCACGAAGCGGTGATCAAGCGCTTCCTGCAGGGCAATCGCGACCTCGTCGCGCTGTGCCACTGGAACGCCCATATCGACAACGCATGGTTCTGGCGCGATGCGGCGGGCGCGCTGCAGTGCGGGCTGATCGACTGGGGGCGGGTCAGGCAGATGAACGTCGCCTACGCGCTGTGGGGGAGCCTGAGCGGGGCCACTCCCGAGGTCTGGGATCGGCACCTGCAGGAGTTCCTGGAGCTGTTCGCGCGCGAGTTCCACGCGCACGGCGGACCGCGCCTGGATGTGGAGGAACTCAAGCTCCACCTGCAGTTGTATGTCGCGACGATGGGTCTCGCGTGGATGCTGGAGGCGCCGGCGCGGATCCTGTTCCGCCTTCCGGAAGCGGCCGGCGCGTCCGGGCCGCGCGATCCGGTCTTTCGCAGGAGCGAGACCGCACGCAACCAGTTGCACATCTTCACGGTGTTCCTGCACCTGTGGCAGACGCAGGACTTTGGTGGCAGTCTGGATCGCCTGCTGAGCAGGCATGGGCACCCGTCGGCATGAATGCCGACCTACATTCATCACGGTAACGGCAAGTGAACAACCCCTTCGACATCCACCCCGATTTCCAGTCGATCAAGGCGCGCACGCTCTCGCTGAAACGCTGGGCGCTGGCTCTGATGCGCAATCTGCTGGCCGCCGTGAACGCGCTGCATCGCCGCAAGTACAAGGCGATCGTGTCGCGCGAGCGGATCGATGGTCCCGACGGCCACCGCATCCCGGTGCAGATCATCCGGCCGGAGCACCCGTCCGTCCCGTGCCCGGCACTGATCTACTATCACGGCGGCGCATTCGTGATGAAGCATGCGCCGCAGCATCTCGAGAATGCCGTGCGCTACGCGCGCGAAGCGGGCTGCTGCGTGATCTTCGTCGAATACCGGCTCGCACCCGTGCACCCGTTTCCGGCGGGATTCGACGATTGCCACGCGGCTTTGCGCTGGGCTTTGGCCAATGCCGGGACACTCGGCATCGATGCGCGGCGGGTGGCGGTGGGCGGCGACAGCGCAGGCGGCGCACTGGCCGCCGCGGTGGCGCAAAGGGCGCGGCACGAGGACGGTATCGAGTTGTGTGGGCAGATGCTGATCTACCCGGTCGCCGACGTGGCATGCACGCGGCCCTCGACCTCGGCCTTCGTCGATGTGCCGCCATTCAAGGCGGCATCGCTTGCGTCACTATGGGAGGTGTATTTCAGGGATCCGTTGGCGGCCGGCGTACCGCGTTACGCATCGCCCATCCATGGCGAATTGGCCGGCCTTGCCCCGGCCTACGTCGAGACGGCGGAATTCGACATGTTGCACGACCAGGGCCACGCCTATGCCGAGGCCCTGATCGCCAGCGGGGTCGAGGTGGCGCGGAACGACATCAAGGGCGCGGTGCACGGTTTCGATCTGCTGGCAGCGGACAGCGAGGTCTCGAAGGCGGCAATGCAGAGCCGGATCGGGTTCCTGCGCAGGATATTCGGCTGTGCAGGCACGGCGCCCGGCACGACGTGACGATCGGCCGGGCGCCGGCAGATACCATCGGGCACGTCCACATCACCCGGTACGAGGAGGGCGGTCATGCAGGTCGAGGAAAAAAAGCGGCTGCTCGAACAAAGCCTGGAACGAGTGGTCGAGCATGTCGGCGATATCACCCGGCCCACGATGGCGCGGTATTACGGACGCTTCCCGGCTGCCATGGAAGCGTTCGAGAGGCTCTGGCCGGGAAACCACGCGCAGCTCGAGGGCGAAATGGTCGAGCGGGCTCTGTACTGCCTGATGTACTGGTTCGAATCGCCGGGCGAGATCGAGATCATGCTCGGCGGGTCCGTGTTGCATCACAACGACACGCTCCGTGTGCCACCCGAATGGTACGCGGGCCTGGTGGATGCGACGATCGATGTCATCGTCGCGACGATTCCGCCCGGGAACGGTCCGGAACTGCAGGTGTGGGCTGAGTTGCGCCGTGAACTCGGCGGACTGGTCGAGCAGAGTCGTCAGTTGCTGTGAGCGCTACGGCGATCGCAGCAACTCGCGCCGGATTCGCTGTTCCTCCGCGGCGCTGAGCAATCCCTCGTCGAGCAGTTCCTGCAGCACCTGCAGCTGTCTCAGTCGACGCTGGGAAACCGATTCGCTGGCGACGGGAGCAGTGGCGTGCACCGGACCGGCTTTGCCCGTCGCCACCGGTGACGCCTGGCCGTCGGGCGCCGATGTGGCGACTGCAGGGTCGCAGTCCAACGTCACATGCATGCCGCGCTCGATGTCCTCGAGCGTGACGCGCTGCACATGGGTGGCACAGCCGGCACGGCGCAGCGTCACCAGGCCGTACAGCGGCGCCTGCTCGTCGCTGTAGTCGTTGGGGTAGATCGCGCGCTCGCCCACACTGAGCGGCGTGTGCCCGGCACTGCCTCCGATCAGCAGCACTTCGGCGCCGGGGGGATCGGATTCGATGCGCAGCTGCTGCAGGCTCGGCTGTTGCGCCGGGGCGGGCAGCGCGAGCAGCGCGCCGAGCAGGCCGGCGACGCCGGCGCGCAGCCGCGCGGCGCAAGGGGGGCGATGCATCTCAGAACGCGGTGTCGAAGCCGAACAGGATGTAGTTCTCCTTGTTCAGGTGACCGGTCCAGAATTCGCCGTCCTTATCGATCTGATCGAGGAAGTCGTAGTTGAGCTCGATCACGCCCTTCACATTGCGCATGAAGTAGTACGAGGTCGTGAAGCTGAGGCTGTTGATGTCGATGCCTTCGTAGATGGTGTCGGTATCGGCGAGATCGCCGGCATCGGCATAGTTGTAGAGCAGCGAGAACGCCCAGCGCTCGTTGGGGATGTAGTCGACGCCGGCGAAGCCACCGTCCCAGCGGTAGTCCTCGCCGGGGTCTGCGTCGAGGAAGCCGTCCCAGGAATTCCACAGGTACTGCGCGTACCAGTATGTCTTGCCGCCGAAATCCCCGGAGAGATCGAGGCCCACGACACGCTTGTCGGTGTCGCGATCGCCGCTGATCGTTCCGGCGTTGCCTGTTGCCACGCTGGGCTGTTCGGCGCTCAGGCCGAACACCCCTGCGGCCACCGGTCCGAGCTCGGTACCGACACGACCGAACACCGACTTCGAGCTGTCATTGTCGAACATCTTGTCCGGGCGGCGGTAGCCGGGACTGTTGATGTTCAGGTTGTCCTCGATGCCATTGCCGTTGCTGAGACCGAGCGCGAGCTCGAGCGGGCCGAGGTCGCGGTCGAACAGCACGCCGCGGTCGTAGGTGATACCGGCCATGCGGTAGGGCATGAAGTCCTGGAAGCTGAGCCGCACCTCGCGCGGAAACATCAGGTCGGAGAGCTGGAACTGCCCCAGCTGCATGCCGATGCCGGTGCCGAAGATGTCGGCGTGGCGGAACCAGGCATCCTCGACCAGCGCCTCGCCGTTGGTGCCCTTCTCGGCGAGAATGGCGTAGAAGTAGTAAGTGATGTTGTCGCTGAGCGGCGCGCTCGAGAGCAGCTTCACAAGGTAGGGCGACTGGAAGTCGGTGGTGGCCGAGTCGGTCGCGCCGGTGATCGGGTCCACGGACTCGCCGTCGCGCGCCTGCGCGTAGGCCTGCGCGCGCACCGCGAGCGGCGGATAGGCCGGCAGCGCGAGGCGGCTGTCGCCGGTCTTGACGGTGCTGTCCTTCCAGTGCGGCAGGCGCATGTTGTTGGCGGCGAACTCCTCGCCGAACTTGTTCAGGCGCGGGAAGGCGGCATGGCAGGCGGCGCAGCTCATGTTGTAGCGGCGCGCGAACTCAGGCATCGCCGCGGCCGTTTGCGTGCCCGCCAACCAGAGCGCCCCGGCCTGCAGTGCCACGAGAGTGCCCGTGATAATGCTGAAGCTGCGCGTTGTCATGCCTGTTGCCCCCTGCATTTCGTCATGTGACCGAAAACTATGGAAAGGCTCCGGATCTGTCAATCCCGATTGATCAAGCCGACGCGGGTTCGTCGCGTCGCAGGCCCTTGTGTATGCTTATGGCGCTCAAAGGGGAAGCATGCATGAAGAACATCGCGCTGCACTGGCAGATCCTGATCGCCATCGTGCTGGCCGCCATCGCCGGTTCGCTGAGCGGCACCGAGGCGGGAATCGGGTCGCTCACCTTCCACGGCGTCTACGAATTCATCGGCACGATCTTCATCAAGGCCTTGAAGATGATCATCGTGCCGCTGATCTTTTCCTCGATCGTGGTCGGCATCACCGGCATCGGGCGCGCCGAGGACCTCGGCAGGCTGGGCGCGAAGACGATCGGCCTGTACCTGGTCACGGGGCTGCTCGCGGTGCTGGTCGGGCTGGCCTTCGTGAACACGGTGCGACCGGGTTTCGAGAATGGAGCGCCGGTCGGCGCGCAGCTCGCGCTGCAGGCCGGCGCGCAGGATGTGCGGCAGAACCTCGAGTCCAGCGGCGGCTTCGGCGAACTGGTGAAGATGTTCGAGCGCATGGTGCCGGAGAACGTGGTCGCCACGGCCTCCAGCAACGGCGATCTGCTGGCATTGATCTTCTTCGCGCTGCTGTTCGGCTTCTTCATCGCGCGCGTCGGCGACGAGCACGCCGAGCCGCTGTTCAATTTCTGGAACGCGGTGTTCGCGGTGATGATGAAGATCACCGAGCTCATCATGCGCTTCGCCCCGATCGGCGTGTTCGGGCTGGTGGCTTCGGTCGTCGCGGAAACGGGCTTCGATGCAGTGCGCCCGCTCGGCGTGTTCGCGCTCACGGTGGTGGCGGCGCTGCTGACGCACGCGCTGCTGGTGATGCCGCTGCTGGTCTGGCTGCTGGCGCGGGTGAACCCATGGCGCTTGTACCGCGCGATGTCGCCGGCGCTGCTAACGGCGTTTTCCACCGCCTCGTCCTCTGGCACGCTGCCGGTCACGCTGGACTGCATGGAGAAGAATGCCGGCATCTCGAACCGCATCTCGAGCTTCGTGCTGCCGCTGGGTGCGACCGTGAACATGAACGGCACGGCGCTCTACGAATGCATGGCGGTGATGTTCCTCGCCCAGGCCTACGGGGTGGAGCTCGGCTTTGCCACGCAGTTCCTGATCGTGGTGAGCGCGCTGATCACCTCGATCGGCGTTGCCGGCGTGCCGTCGGCCTCGATGGTGG
>JAKJFB010000339.1 GCA_022705125.1 Pseudomonadota bacterium | reverse complement strand
GCGCCCGTAGCTCATCTGGATAGAGTACCTGGCTACGAACCAGGGGGTAGGAGGTTCGAATCCTTCCGGGCGCGCCAGTTTCGAAAAACGCCGACTCTTCACCGGGTCGGCGTTTTTTTTCGTCCTCCTTTTCCGTCCCTCCTCGTCGCATCGGCGCGCCCCCGCCCGATACCCGAGCGGCCCATCCGGGACCCGCCCGGATGCACCGCGCCGACCGCTCAGGACACGCACACCGCCCCGCCCTGCCGCACCGGCTCGAGGAAGGCGCAGACGAGTTCGATGACCGCGGCCGGACGCTCGCGATGCGGCACGTGGAAGGTGTCCGGCAGGATCGCCACCTGCGCCGGGCCCGCGGAGAGCTCGCCGATCGTCTCGGGGTGCACGCTCGTGCCGTACTCGTCATGCATGCCATGGATGGCCAGCACAGGGCAACGCACCTGCGGCAGCACCGACCTCAGCGACCAGGCCGCGAAGCCGGGATGCAACCAGCTCTCGGTCCACGCATCCAGCACCCAGCGCGCCTTGTCGCCGTGATAGCGCGCCAGGCGCTGCAGCTGCGATTCATCGACGAACTGCTCCTTGGCCTCGGCGATGCTGCTCAGGGTGAGGTCCTCGGGGAAGACCTGGGCCGACTCGGTGATCAGGGCGTCGCAGGCCCCGGCAAATGCAGCCGCGCAATTCACCGCCATGCCGCCGCCGACGCTGTGGCCGAACACCACGAAGCGCTCCAGGCCGAGCTGCTCGCGCACCGCCGGAAAATACGCCTGCGCCTCCTCGGCGATGAAGTCCAGCGCCGGCAGCGCCTCGCGCGCATCCGAGCGGCCGAACCCGAGGCGGTCGTAGGCGATCACCCGGCGCCCGCTCGCGGCGCTCAGCTCCGCCGGGAAGTCGCGCCACAGCTCGACACAGCCGAGCGAGTCGTGGAGCAGCACGATCGGGCTCGCCGGCCGCTCGCCGGCCGCCCCGGACGGGGTCCATTCCCGCGCGAAGATGCGCCCCTGCGGATGATGCACCCACGAGTCGCGGGGCTGGGTTTCGGAAGCTCGGCTTGGGCTCATCGTTTCGTCGTCTCCATGTATTCATTTTCCGCGTGTTCGCGCTCCGGCGAGTTCTGCCGGAGCACCAGGCCATACGATTCCGTATTGAACACGGCGCCACATTCTTTCATCCTTGGGAGATCCGTCAAGTGCGGGCGCAGCATCCGCGGGCAAGCTCGGTTAAGCTGATGCCCTCGCGGTCCTCACCCATTCGTCCATGTCCGACACCCACGCACTGCTCGGCCTGCCAGCCGGCGCGAGCGCGCAACAGATCAAGCGCGCCTTCCGCAAGCTCGCCATGCGATGGCATCCCGATCGCAATCCCGACCCCGCCGCCGCCGATCAGTTCAGGCGGCTGCGCGATGCGCACGACCGCCTGCTCGCCGCCCTGCTCGAAGGCAAGGAGAAGGCACACGAGGACGCGGCTGCCACCCAGCCTCCGCCGCAGCGCGGCGCGGACCGCTGGCAGACACTGGAGATCAGCATCGAGGAGAGCTTCACCGGGGCGCGGCGGACGGTCGAGGTCGAGCGCCGCAGCCCCTGCGTGCTGTGCGGCGGCAGCGGCATCGAGAAGCTCAGCGTGAGCCGCCTATGCACACCCTGCCGAGGCTCGGGCCGCTTGCACGGACCTGCGGGGCTGGAGCGCTGCCCGGGCTGCGAGGGGCGGGGCTATCGCAACACGGGACCGTGTGGCGGCTGTGGCGGCAGCGGGGAACAAATGCAGACTCGTCATCTCGAGGTACTCATTCCACCCGGGGTGGTGGACGACGACGAACTGCGTCTCGCCGGCGAGGGCGAAGCGCACCCCGAGCCGCGCCATCGCGCTGGCGACCTGCACCTGCAGATCCGCCTCGCCAGTCATCCGCTGTTTCGCCGCGAGGGCCGCGACCTGGTGCTGCGCCGCCCGGTCAGCGCGCTGCGCCTGCTGATCGGCGGGACCCTGCGCGTGCCCCACCCGACGGGCGTGCGCAGCATCGAACTCGAGCCCGGCCTCGCCCATCCGCGCAGCCTGCGCGTACCCGGCGCCGGCTTTCCGGCGCACGGCCGGCGCGCACGTGGCGACCTCGTCGTGGAGTTCGAGCCCGAACTCCCCCACGCGCCCGAACGCTCGCTGCACGGCCTGATCGACGAACTCGACCGCGCGCTCGCCGCGCGCGCCGAGCACCACTTCCCCGAGCTCGCGCGCTGGGAGTCGGTGTGGCTGGACGAGCACTGAGCGCGGGCGCAAGCGGCGGAGCGGGACGGCATCGCACACGGCACGGCCCCGCCAGGACGCGGCTGGCGCGGGCCGCAAGGTCGGACCCGCGCCAACCGCCGATCGCCGCTCAGAGCGGCGCTTCGATGCGCTCGATGCCACCCATGTAGGGCACCAGCGCCCGCGGGATCACGATCGAACCGTCGGCCTGCTGGTGGTTCTCCAGCACCGCAACCAGGGTGCGCCCCACCGCCAGACCGGACCCGTTGAGCGTGTGCACCAGCTCGTTCTTGCCCTGCGCGTTCTTGAAGCGGGCCTGCATGCGACGCGCCTGGAAGGACTCGCAGTTCGAGCAGCTGGAGATCTCGCGGTATGTGTTCTGCGCCGGCAGCCACACCTCGAGATCGTAGGTCTTCGCAGCCGAGAAGCCCATGTCGCCGGTGCACAGCGTGATCACCCGGTAGGGCAGCTCGAGCTTCTGCAGGATGGCCTCGGCGTGGCCGACCATCTGTTCGAGCGCCTCCTTGCTCTTCGCCGGCTCGACGATCTGCACCATCTCGACCTTGTCGAACTGGTGCTGGCGGATCATGCCGCGCACGTCGCGCCCGCCGCTGCCCGCCTCGGAGCGGAAGCAGGGGCTATGCGCGGTAAGACGGATCGGCAGGCTCTCGAGCGCGAGCACCTCCTCGCGCACGCTGTTGGTGAGCGTGATCTCTGCGGTCGGGATCAGGTACTGCTCGAGGCCCTCCTCGTCGCCGCCGCGCAGCACCCAGAACAGATCCTCCTTGAACTTGGGCAGCTGACCGGTGCCGTAGAGCGCCGAGCCATTGACGATGTAGGGCGTGTAGCACTCGGTGTAGCCGTGCTCGCGGGTGTGGGTGTCGAGCATGAACTGCGCGAGCGCGCGATGCAGGCGCGCCACCGGACCGCGCAGGAAGGCGAAGCGCGAGCCCGACAGCTTGGCGCCGGTCTCGAAGTCGAGGCCGAGCGGAGCGCCGAGGTCCACGTGGTCGCGCACCTCGAAGTCGTAGGCGCGCGGCGTACCCCAGCGCCGCACCTCGACGTTGCCGGTCTCGTCTGCGCCCGCCGGAACATCGTCCTGCGGCAGGTTCGGCAGGGTGGCCAGGAAGGCGTTGATGCGCTCGAGCAGCATCGGCAGGGCCTGCTCGCAGGCCTTGAGCCCGTCGCCGAGCTGGGCGACCTCGGCCATCACCGCGGAGGCGTCCTCGCCCTTGCCCTTGAGCATGCCGATCTGCTTGGACAGCGCGTTGCGGCGGGCCTGCAGTTCCTGGGTGCGGGTCTGCAACTGCTTGCGCTCGTCCTCGAGGGCCTGAAAGGCGGCGGTGTCGAGCTGCATCCCGCGCGTGGCGAGGCGTGCGGCGACGTGGTCGAGCTGGGTGCGGAGAAGCTGGATATCGAGCATCGGAAACGTTCCTGAAAAGCGATCGGCAAAAGTTGATGCGGATTCTCGGAAAACCGTCGCAGGCGACTGATTACATAGC
>JAKJFB010000338.1 GCA_022705125.1 Pseudomonadota bacterium | reverse complement strand
GCCCGGTACCGGGCTCTTACCGCTCGCCGCGAACTCCACGCGCAGCACGTGCTCGCCGGCAGGCAGCGCCGTGGAGCCGCGCAACGTGAGTTCCTCGGCATCGAAGATACGCAGGCGGTAGACGGGCACGCCCTGCGCATCGAGGTAGAGCGACCAGCCCGCGCTGCGCCCGCCCAGCGTGGCCAGGACACCATGTGCGCCGCCTTGCGGCACGCGCACGCGCGCCTCGATGGCGTGCGAGCGCGTCTTGGTGTTGGGCGCTTCCTTCTCGGCAACGCCCAGCGTGCCGGGGCGATAGCTGAATCGCGTACGGTCTGCGGCCAGGCTCGGGAAGCGCATGTTCTCCGGCGTCGGGTTGTGCAGCAGCACGTTGTTGGCATCGGCCTGCTGCTCGAACAGCTGTTGCAGTTCGCGCAGCCTGGCCGGCTCGCGTGCCGCGAGGTCCGTGCCCTGGCTGAAATCCGCGCGCAGGTCGTAGAGCTCCCAGCGGTCGGCGCCGAAATCCTCGCCGCGCGCGGCGCTGATCACCTGCCACGGCGCGCGGCCGCGGAAGGCCGAGGCCATCCAGCCCTCGTGGTAGATCGAGCGGTTGCCGAAGATCTCGAAGTACTGCGTGGTATGGCGCTCGGCGGCTTTCGCGTCATCGAACGAGTAGGCCAGGCTCACGCCGTCCATCGGGCGCTGCGCCACGCCATCGACGCTCGCGGGTGCTGCGATGCCGGTGACTTCGAGGATCGTCGGCACGATGTCGTTCACGTGGCCGAACTGCTCGCGCAGACCGCCGCGGTCGCGGATGCGTTCGGGCCACGCCAGCACCATGGGGTTGCGCGTGCCGCCGAGGTGCGAGGCTACCTGCTTGGTCCATTGGAACGGCGTGTTGGTGCCCCAGGCCCAGCCCGCGTTGTAATGCGCGTAGGTGTTCTCTCCGGTCAGTGTCTGCGGGGCATCGCCAAAGCGTGCCACGTCCGAGATCAGGCCCTGCAGGTCGCCCATGTAGTTGCTGCTGCCCTTCAGGCCGCCCTCGGCGCTCGCGCCGTTGTCGCCGACGATATAGACGAACAGCGTGTTGTCGTACTGGTCCATGTCCTTCAGCGCATCGCGCAGTCGCCCGACCTGCGCATCGGTGTGCGCGAGGAAAGCGGCATAGAGCTCCATCAGTCGCGCCGAGACGCGTTGTTCCTCCGGTGTCAGCGAATCCCAGGCCGGCAGTGCGTCGGGGCGCGGCGTCAGCACCGCGTCGCGCGGTATCACGCCGGCGGCCTGCTGGCGCGCGAATGTCTCCTCGCGCAGCCGGTCCCAGCCCTGGTCGAACTTGCCGCGGTAGCGTTGCACCCAGTCTGCCGGCGGTTGCAGCGGCGCATGCGTGGCGCCGGGCGCGAAGTAGACGAAGAACGGGCGCGCGGGGTCCACGGCGCGCTGCATCTGCATCCACGCGATCGCCTGCTCCGCCAGGTCCTCGGTGAGGTGGTAGCCCGGCGCGCGCTCGCGCACCACCGGCGCGGTGCCGTCGTAGAGCGTGGGCTCGTACTGGTCCGTTTCGCCGCCGAGGAAGCCGTAGAACTTGTCGAAGCCGGCACCGGTCGGCCAGCGCGTGAACGGTCCCGTTTGCGAAGCCTCCCAGTCCGGCACCAGGTGCCACTTGCCCCAGGCCGAGGTCGCGTAGCCGTTCTGGCCGAGGATGCGCGCGATGGTCGCGGTGTCCTCGCGCAGCACGCCGCGGTAGCCCGGATACGTGGTCGAGGTGTTCATCACGGAGCCCACGCCGGTGGCGTGCGAGTTGTGCCCCGTGAGCAGGGCCGCGCGCGTCGGCGAGCAGATTGCCGTGGTGTGGAAGCGGTTATAACGCAGTCCGTCGTGGGCCAGCGCGTCCAGTGCGGGCGTCTCGACCGGGCCGCCGAAAGTGCCGGCGGCGCCGAAACCCACGTCGTCGAGCAGCACCACCACGATGTTCGGGGCGCCAGCCGGCGCCAGCTGGCGCGTCACCACCGGCGCCTCGGTCGGTGGGGCGGCCGCGGCAGCGTACTGCACCATGCCGAGTCCCGCGCTCAGCGCGAATAGCGTCGCCCCCAGGCGCAGGGAGCCTACGGTGTTGCGCATTTCCTGTTTCTCCGTCGTGCGTGGTGGATGTCCTGCGGCCGACGATACAGGCTGCGGAGGGCGCCTGCAACAAAGCATTTGGTTTGAGCACTTGATGAAAAAAATGAAAGTGGCTACGATGCGCCTCGCCGGGTATCGCGCCTGCCCCGCCGGGGGCGCCCGGCGATAACGATTACAACCGGTCCGGCCCCGCCACGGCGGCGCCGGGCAATCCAACAGGAAGCATCCGCATGAGCACTCGCATGTACCCGGACTGTGCCGCGCCCCGCAAACCGCTCGCCGCCGCCGTTGGCTGGACCATGGCGCTGGCCTGCTACGCGGCCATGGATGCCGCGCCGGCGCGCGCCCAGGGGGCTGCGCTCGAGGAAGTCATCGTTACCGCGCAGAAGCGCCAGGAGAACGTGCAGGACATTCCCGCGACGGTGAACGCGGTCACGGCGAGCCAGATCGCGGATTTTCGCGTCGTGTCGCTCGACGACGTGCAGGCGCTGACGCCGGGCGTGCTGATGGTGCGCAACGATGCGCGCCGGCAGAGCGTCACGATCCGCGGCATCACGGCCGACCCGGACAACAACGCGGCAGCGCCGATCTCGTACTACTGGAACGATGCGCCGCTGCGCTCGCAGCAGGCCTTCACGACCTTCTTCGACATCGAGCGTCTCGAGGTGCTGCGCGGTCCGCAGGGTACCTTGCAGGGGCGCACCGATCCGGCCGGCGCGATCCTGATCCACACCAAGCGTCCCGACCTGCAAGCCGTGAGCGGCACCGTGCGCCAGAGCTTTTCCGACAATTCCGGCATGCAGACCGAGGCCGGGGTCAGCGTGCCGCTGGTGAAGGACGTGTTCGGCGTGCGCCTGGCCGGACTCTGGGACGAGAGCGACGGCTCGGAGTACGAGAACATCGTCAACGGCCAGGACGAATCCCAGCAGACCGGCTCCTATCGCATCAGCCTGGACTGGATGCCGCGGGAGGCGCTCGAGATCAGCCTGGTCCACGAGCGCTCCGACGTGGACGCCGAGGTTCCCGAGGGCGCGCAGGGCGACGTCGGCAACGTGATCAATGCCATCACCGCCCAGCGCAATGGCGCTTCGTTCGTCTTCAACCAGACACTGGCCGGGATCAACAACCCGAATGCGCTGGCGGGCGCCGCGTTCGCGGCGGCGCCGAGTGCGTTCATCCCCGGCCAGACCAACGCCGGGGCATTGGTCCAGACCAATATCGCGCGTCGCGCGGTGGCGCCGACCTGGCTCGCCGGCGTGTCGCTGGACGATGACGATCGCCAGTCCATCCAGCTCGGGCGCAACGATCTGGACATGCGCAGCGAGTTCACGGTGCTGCGCGCCGTATGGGAGCTGGACAATCACACGCTCACCTCGATCGGCAGCCTGAAGGACTGGCGCCAGAACAACTGGCTGGACATGAACTTCGCCTACCTGAGCCCCGTCGCGCAGATGCAGAACACGCACTCCGAGGCCGAGGACTGGTCGCAGGAGATCCGCTTCGCCAGCAACGACAATGCGTTCTGGAACTACACGGCCGGCATGTTCTGGGAGGATTTCGACGGCTTCACGAACAATTACACGGATCTCGGTGGTCCCTTCGCGATGTACGGCAGCATGGCCGGCATACGCAACGGTGACATGGTCCAGCACCTGCAG
>JAKJFB010000337.1 GCA_022705125.1 Pseudomonadota bacterium | reverse complement strand
GGTCGGTCATGTGGACTAGCGCCTCGCCGAGCAGGGCGAAGCCGAGGACCGTGAACGCAAGGGCAATGCCCGGGAACACCGACGGCCACCATTCACCAGTGTAGATGTTCTTCGCTCCAACCGCGATCATCGATCCCCACTCGGGCGTCGGCACCCGGACGCCGG
Source organism: Pseudomonadota bacterium (assembly GCA_022705125.1). The sequence continues at coordinate 3,593 of JAKJFB010000337.1, read as the reverse complement.
CGCCGATGAAGGAGAGCCCAGCGGTCAGGAGGATCGCCCAGCCGATCGTGACTGACGCGTTGGCGAGCACCGGGCCGATCGCATTCGGTAGGATGTGTTCCTTGATGATCCATCGGTCGCGCCCGCCGAGCGCGCGCGCCGCCTCGATGAAGGGTCGCTCCCGCAGAAACAGCACTTGGCTGCGCACTAGGCGGATGTAGATCGGACAATTGATGATAGCGACGACGTAGATGACGTTCCTGATCTCCTGCCCCGTCACCACGACCAGCGCCATGCCGAGGATGAATACCGGGAACGACTGGACAATGTCAGACACCCGCATGAGTGTCTCGGAAACGAAGCCGCGATAGTAGCCCGACACCAGCCCGAGCGGGATGCCGAGCGCGATCGCGCCAAGCGTTCCCAGTATCGCGATCGTCAGATCTGTCTGGGGCGAGGCGATAACGCGCGAGAACACGTCCATCCCGTTGACGTCGGTGCCCATGAGGTGCTCGAAGCTGGGCGGCTTGAGCTGCTGACCCGGCAGGGCGGTGGTCGGATCGTAGGGCGCGATGGCCGGCCCGATCAGCGCCAACACCACCGTCAGCGCGACAATCATCGCACCCAGTAGGGCCGACGGCTGGGTCTCGATGGTATAGCGAAGATGCCGGTTGACCAGACTCATGCGGGCCTCAGTACCGGATACGTGGATCTACGGCGAGGTAGAGCAGGTCCATCGCCAGGTACACGAGCAACGAGAAGATCGTCGTCACCAGAACGACGCCCGAAACCGCCATATAGTCTGAGCTGGTGATCGCCTGCACTGCGTATTGGCCGAGCCCGCCCCAGGCGAAGATCTGCTCGATCAGCACGGCGCCGCCGATGAGATATCCGTACGTGATGCCGGTCATCGTGATCACCGGAAGCAGCGCGTTCCGGAGCGCATAGCGGGCGATGATGTTTCGCGGCAGGCCGCTGGCCCGCGCGTACTGGATGTAGTTGCCGCGTAGCGCCTGCGCCATCGTCGCGCGCGCCATCTTCAGGATCGGCCCGGCATAGACGAAGGCCAGCGTGAAGGCCGGCAGCGCGAGGTGGGCGAATGAGGACCCGAGTGCGGCCAGGTCGCCGGCGATCAGGCTGTCGATGGTGTAGAAGCCGGTGACCTGCGGCGGCGGAATGAGCATGAGGTCGATCCGGCCGATCGGCGCGGGCACGATCTGGAGCTCTCCGAACAGAATGAAGACCAGGAACAGCGCCCACCAGAAATCGGGCATTGCACCCGCCAGCATGCTGTAGCCGGCCGCGATGCGGTCGATGAACTTTCCGGGGTGCAGCGCCGTCAGCATGCCGAGTGGCAGCGCGATGCAGAAGGCGAGGATGAGCGCGAGCGTGATCAGCTCGAGCGTCGCCGGCAGGCGGTGCAGGATGTCGTCGGTCACCTGGCTGCTGGTGAGCCATGATTTCCCGAGATCGCCCTGCGCGACCTGGGTGAGATATGTGATGTATTGATCCCACAGCGGGCGATCGAGGCCGAGCTGCTGCCGGACGGAGGCGATGACGTCCTCGCTGGCCAGGGATCCCGCGATCATGTACGCGGGATCGCCCGGCAGGAGTCGAATCAGGAAGAAGACGATCGTCGTCACTCCCACCACCTGCGGGAGGAGCAGTAGAAGTCGGCGGAGGACGTAGTGTCCCGCTGTCATCTGACGACCGTGCCGATGGGTCGCGCGGCCAACCGCGCGCAGCCGCAGCCGCAGCCGCAGCCGGCAAGAGCGGCATTTCCGCATCGCCGTCCAGAACCGGATGGGCCAGCCATCACCCTGCGGGCATGCTTTTCCGTCATGGCGCTCCCCGGTATTCCGCGAGCGGAGCCGGCATTCCGCCGGACGTATTTTGGTGCGCTCACGAGTATACTGCTGTATACTAAACTCACAAGTTTTTGGCTACAGCCAATTTGCCGGCCTTGCGCGCGTCTTGCCGCGGCGCATGAAGTGCACGGGCGTGCAGTCATCGCGCCCACTCTGCAGCCGAGGCGCCGGCGATCCTGCCGAACACCGCGCCGGCCATCAGGCCGGTGCCACCGGGATAGTTGAAATAGAACAGGCCGCCGACCATCTCGCCGGCGGCGAACAGGCCGGGGATCGGGTTCGATTCCGTATCGATCACCTGCGCCTTGCCGTCGATCCGGACGCCACCGAAGGTAAAGGTGATGCCGCATGTCACCGCATAGGCTTCGAACGGGCCCTCTTCGATGGTGTTAGCCCAATTGCTCTTCTCGATCGCAAGGCCTCGGGTACGCCGGCCATCCTTCACGTTGGGATTGAACGGCACGTCCCTCACGACCGCGCGATTGTAGGCGTCGATCGTCTGCTGGCACCTTTCTGCGTCGACTCCGTCCAGCCGCTGCACCAGTTCGGCGATCGTGTCGGCCCGCACCTTGGTCACCTGGCGGATCCGATACTCGTCCCGCAGCAGGTGGAGGACCTTGCTGTCGAAGATCTGCCAAGCAAACTGTTCGGGTTGATTGAGGATCACGCGCCCGTACTTCGCGTAAGTGTAGTTGCGGAAATCCGCGCCTTCGTCGATGAAACGCTCTCCGTTGGCGTTGACCATGATGCCGAACGGATAGCTATGCTTCTGGAATCCATCGCCGATCGCCGGATCTCCGAACGGCGGCGCGTTCCGCTCCCACCCGACCGCGTGGCACCCGGACCAGTTGCCCCACGACATGGCGCCAACATCCAGCGCCATCTTGATGCCGTCGCCGGTGTTGAAGCGGGTGCCGCGGACCTTGGCGACGTCCCAGCCCGGCCCGAGATAGCGCGTCCGCCACTCTGTATTTGCCTGGAAACCGCCGGAAGCGAGCACGACCGCCTTGCTCACCACATTGACCGATCGCCCGTCCTGCTTGATCCGCACGCCGTGGATACCGTCGTCGTCGGCGATCAACTGGCGGGCGCGCGCGCCGTAGAGAATGCGGACGCCCGCGCGTTCAGACGACACGGTTAGGGATTTCATGAGGCCGGGGCCGCCGCCCCAGGTTTCGACAGTCAGCCCGCCCCAGAACTTGAACATGCCGTCGATCATGAACGCCTGGCGTCCATAGATCGGCCGGAACTGCACGCCCTTGCCGCGCATCCAGGCGACGGTGTCGAAGCTGCGCGTCACCAGCAACTCGCACAGCTCGGGATCGGTCCGGAACTCAGTCGCCCGGCCCATGTCGTCGAAGAAATGCTCCCTACTGTAGATTCCGAAATCGGTGCGGGCGATCTCCTCCGCGGTCAGGTCCGGCATGATCCGGCGCAAGTCGTCGATACCGTCATAGGCGAACCGGATGGCGCCGGCCGTGAAGAAGGTATTTCCGCCCCGTTCCGCGAACGGCGCCCTTTCCAGCACGATGACGGATGCCCCCGCCTCGCGGGCCGCCAGCGCGGCGCATAAGGCGGCATTGCCACCCCCGACCACCACGACGTCGCAGGAAAGATCCGCTGCCAACCGGCCCTCCGCAGGGGCGCGATTACCCCTTGCAACCGACACTCAGTGTCCTATTGAATACAATGGTAGGCAACCGGATGCAATCTCTGCGATGGAAATACCCCGGAGGCGACGCGGCC
>JAKJFB010000336.1:3488-3762 GCA_022705125.1 Pseudomonadota bacterium | reverse complement strand
ATTTCGGCATCCACATGTCCGCTCGCGAAACGGGCCCACCCCTCGGCACGCCTACCGTGGAGGTTGCCGGTCGGTTCGCAGTTTCGACGAAAGCAGGCGGCTCCTACGGCGAAAACGTGTCGGATCGCGTTGGTTCGACAGGCTACACAAGGACTGCGAGCGGTATGGGACCACCAAGGCAGCCGGTGCCATGCTGGCTGTCTTGCGAGGACCGTCTGTCGCCTGGATGGCGACAGTCGAGCCTACAGGGATGTATTTACGGCGTGTCCGAGCA
>JAKJFB010000336.1:0-3449 GCA_022705125.1 Pseudomonadota bacterium | reverse complement strand
TGGGACCACCGGCGGCGATGGACCGCAGGTCTATCGAAAGCGTGGCTTACGTCCAACGCCTGGCGTCGGGCGTCAGTTCGACAGCGATCCGATCCGCTGCCCCATGCGCAGCGGCGAACCCGCGGCGAGCGCCTCGTCCCAGCTCGCGACGCCGGGCGGTAGCAGCAGGATGACCGTGGAGCCGAGCTGGAAGCGACCCATCTCGGCGCCCTTTTCCAGCGTGCGTGCCGCGGCATCGAGTTCGTAATCCACGTTGAGCACCTGCCGGCCGGCCGGCGTCACCGGGCCGGTCCACACGGTCTCGATGCCCGCGACCACCATCGCGCCCACCAGCACCATCGCCAGCGGACCGTGCTCGGTGTCGAACAGGCAGACCAGGCGCTCGTTGCGCGCGAACAGCCCCGGCACCGACTCGGCCGTGACCTGGTTCACCGAGAACAGTTTTCCCGGCACGTAGCGCAACGTGCGCAGGCGAGCGCTGAGCGGCATGTGCACGCGGTGGTAGTCGCGCGGCGAGAGATAGATCGTGGCGAAGGAGCCGTTGGCGAACAGGCGCGCGTCGGCGGGGTCGGCCAGCAGCTCGGCGGCGCTGAACCAGTGACCCTTGGCCTGGAACATGCGACCGTCCTCGATCGCGCCGAGCTGGCTCACCGCGCCGTCGGCGGGTGAGGTGATCGCCTGCGGTGCCGCATCGACGGGGCGCATGCCCGCGCGCAGCGCGCGCGTGAAGAAGGCGTTGAAGTGCGGGTAGGCTGCCGGGTCCGGCTCGGCCGCCTCGCTCATGTCGACCGCGAAGTGCGCGATGAAGCGGCGGATCAGCCAATCCTTCAACGGCTGGAAGCCCGAGCTCGCGAGCATGCCGGTCAGGCGCGACAGCAGGTGTTGCGGCAGCAGGTGCTGCATCGCGATGAAGAGGCGCTCGCGCAGGATGCGTGCGTCGGCATTCATGATGGTTCTCCGGTGATTTGCAGGAAGCTCGCGTATCGCGCCGCGCTGACGGTGCCCGCCGCGACGGCCTCGCGCAGGGCGCAGCCGGGCTCGTTGCGGTGTACGCAGTCGCGGAAGCGGCAGCGCCCGAGGTGCGGACGGAACTCGACGAAGCCGTGCGCGGTGCGCGCCGCATCGAGGTGCGCGAGGCTGAACTCGCGGATGCCGGGCGAGTCGATCAGGTCGCCGCCCGCGGGCAGGTGGTAGAGCCGCGCTGCCGTGGTGGTGTGGCGCCCCTTGGTCACTGCGTGCGACAGCTCACCGATGCGGATGTCCTGCTCGTGCGGCAGCAGCGCCGAGATCAGCGAGGATTTGCCCACGCCGGACTGGCCGACGAAGGCGGTGGTGTGCCCGGCCAGCGCGGCCTGGAGCTCGTCCAGGCCGCCGGCATGCGCCGAGGCGTGCAGCACCGGGTAGCCGATGGCGCGGTAGACGCCGAGCAGCGGCTCGAGCGCGGCCGGATCACTCAGCAGATCGGTCTTGTTCAGCAGGATCAGCGCCTGCAGCCCGACATCCTCGGCTGCCGCGAGGTAGCGGTCGAGCAGGTTGGCATGCGGTGGCGGTTCCGGCGCGATCACGATCACGATGCGATCGAGGTTCGCGGCGGCAGGGCGCAGCGTGCCGTGCATGTCCGGGCGGCTCAGCACGGTCGCGCGCTCATGGCGCGCGGTGACGATGCCGCCTTCGCCGTCGCGATGCCACACCACGCGATCGCCGGCGACCAGCGAGTCGATGTTGGAGCGCATGTGGCAGCGGCACACGGTTCCCGCTGCACGCGGATCCTCCACGTCGACCCGCTTGCCGAAGCGCGAGATCACCACGCCGTCGAGCGCGGGAGAGTCGGGATCGGGCTCGCTGGCGGCGTGCTCGGTGCGCCGGCGCTGCAACTTCTCGACCCGGCGCGCCTGGTTCTGGCTCAGCTTGCGTCCGGCCATGGGCTGTTCAGCGTGTCAGCGCGGCGAACGCCGCAGCGCGCGGGGGCGAGGGCAGGCGAAGCGGGAAAAGGCTTGTTGCATAATGCGGGCGTGACGGGGTCTTATCATCGAACGTGTGGCGCGGGAGTCTAGCATGATGCTCGAGGACGGATTGGTCTGGGTCGACCTGGAAATGACCGGGCTCGACCCGGATCGCGACGTGGTCATCGAGATCGCGACCATCGTGACCGATGCGCACCTGAACGTGATTGCCGAAGGCCCGGTATTCGCGATCCACCAGGGCGACGCGGTGCTGGCGACGATGGACGAGTGGAACACGCGCCAGCACGGCCAGTCGGGGCTGACGCAACGCGTGCGCGAGAGCCGCCTCGACGAGGAGGCCGTCCAGGACCTGACGCTCGAGTTCCTGCGCCGTCACGTGCCCCCCGGCAAGTCGCCGATGTGCGGCAACAGCATCTGCCAGGACCGACGCTTCATGGCGCGCCGCATGCCCCGCCTCGAGGCCTTCTTCCATTACCGCAACCTCGACGTCAGCACCGTGAAGGAGCTCGCGCGCCGCTGGCGTCCCGATGTGCTTGCCACCGTCACCAAGCAGGGCGCGCATCTCGCGCTCGACGACATCCGCGACTCGATCGCGGAGTTGCGTCACTACCGCGAGCACTTTTTTCGCATGACGCCCTGAGGTCGTAGCGCATCGCTGGCTGTGCTGGCCCCCCGGTCGTTCGGGGGACGCTTTGAATACATCCCTGTACGCTCGAGCGCCGCATCCTTGCGGCGCACGCCCCCTCACGCCTGTGCGTCCAGCACAGCCGCTCGGCAAAGTTCGTGGTACCACAAACGCAGGTCGCGGCGCGGGCCAGGCGTGATGCGGGACCGTCTGCGGCATGGATGCCGCAGTCGAGCGTACATGGACGTATTCACAGCGTGTCCCGCAACATGCCTGGCCCGCGCCGGGACCGGGCTACGGAGTTGTGCCTTGAGAAACGGGCCTCGTCATTGAGTGGCGAGTTGCTCCAGAGCCCACGTGACATGCTCCCGGACCAATTCCGAGGGATGTTCTGACCGCGCCAGCAGCGCCGCGCGTGCCGCATCCGTGGCGGGTCCGTTGCCGAGCGCCACGGCGATGTTGCGCAGCCAGCGTTCGTGGCCGAGGCGGTAGAGCGGTGTGCCGGCGGCGCGCTCGGCGAATTGCTCCGCGCTCCACGCGAACAGTTCGGTGAGCGTTGCGGCATCGAGGCCATGGCGCGGCGCAAAGTCGGCCTCGCAGCTCGGCTGCGCGAACTTGTTCCACGGGCACACCAGCTGACAGTCGTCGCAGCCGAAGACGCGGTTGCCGATCAGCGGGCGAAGATCCTGCGGGATCGCGCCCTGCAACTCGATCGTGAGATAGGAAATGCAGCGCCGGGCGTCGAGCACGCGGGGCGCGACGATGGCCCCGGTCGGGCAGGCGCCCATGCAGCGCGCGCAGTCGCCGCAACCGTCTTCGGCCGGGGGGTCCGCCTCGAGGTCGAGATCGACGAGGAGGAC
>JAKJFB010000335.1 GCA_022705125.1 Pseudomonadota bacterium | reverse complement strand
ACCATCGGCGAGATCCTCGACGTGGACCTCGAACGTCCGCGCAACCGCCTGGAGCTCGCCGAGGATCCCCGCTACAACCATTGCCGCCAGGAAGTGCTGCGCTTCCTCTACGAGAAGCAGCGCAAGGTGGATGGAACCGCGCGCGCCTCGCCCGGCGCGAGCCAGCCGGAGCCGGCGCACGCGCCGCTCGCCGCGAAGGCGCCCGCCGGCGCGCAGATGCCGCAACCGGCGCGTGGCGAACGCGCAGTGGTGACGCCGCTGCACGGCAAGCATGTCGCCTGAGCCCCTGTTTCAACGCAGCATTCACCGGAGTACCGACATGATGAATCGCACGATGCGCCGCGGCGCGCGCCGCCTGCTGGCCCTGGCCGTGATCGCGGCGTCGGCTGCGCAGGCCGAAGCCGATCCGCTGACCGATGCGCTGATGAAGAGCAAGGTATCGGGCAACTTCCGCGTGCGCCAGGAATCGGTGGACCTCGATTCGGCCACCGTGGACGACGCCTCGGCGCTGACGCTGCGCAGCCGCCTCGGCATCGAGACCGCGCCGCAGAAGGGTCTCACCGCGATCCTCGAGTTCGAGGACACGCGCGCGCTGTTCGGCCAGGACGAGTACGCGCCGGAAACGGCGGGCTATGCCGTGGTGGTGGATCCCGAGAACACCGAGGTGAACCGCGCCTACCTGCGCTACCGCGGCATCTCGCGCCTGGACATGGGGCTCGGGCGCCAGCGCCTCGTGCTCGACAACCAGCGCTTCGTGGGCAACGTGGGCTGGCGCCAGGACGAACAGACCTTCGACGCCTTCAGCGCGAGCTACACCGGCGTGCCGGACTGGAGCCTGTTCTACGCCTACGTCGACCACGTCAACGGCATCGCCGACGTGGAGCCCACGTTCAACTTCGATATCGACAGCTCCGACCACCTGCTCAACGCGGCATGGACCGGACTGAAGTTCGGCAAGCTCTCCGCGTACGGCTACGCACTCGAGAACGAGGAGCCCGATGCCGCGCTGCGCAACCTTCCGCCCAGGGTGAACGCGCTCAACCTGACGCTGCGCTACCGCGAGAACGCGACGGCCGGCCTGCGATTCGACGGCAACTACACGCTGCCGCTCACGTTGCCCGTGCGCCTGCTCTACACCGCGGAATACGCGATCCAGGAACTGGAGAACGCAACCGGGCTGGACTTCGACACCGACTACAGCCTGATCGACGCCGGCGCGGGCTATGTCACCGGCATCGGCGTGGTGTCGGCGCGCCTGGCGCGCGAGACGCTCGGCTCGGACCGTGCCGGCAACGCCATGCAGGGCTTCCAGACGCCGTACGCGACCAAGCATGCCTTCAACGGCTGGGTCGACATGTTCCTCAACACGCCTGCCGGGGGTCTCGTGGACACCTACCTCACGCTCGCGGCGGACCTCACGCCGTATGGCATCAAGCTGATGGCGGTGTACCACGAATACGCCGAGGACGACGGCCCGCTGCGCGGCGGTGCCCCGCGCGACTTCGGCAGCGAGTGGAACCTGCAGGGAACCAGGCAGTTCGGCGCGCACTACACCGTGGGCCTGAAGTACGGCAACTACGAGGCCGACGGCGACGTGCCGGTGCTGATCGGCACCACGGCCAACGTGGACACCGAGAAGTTCTGGCTGTGGGCGGAGTACAACTTCTGATGGCTCGCGAGCGACTGCTGATCGTCGGCAGCGGCATGGCCGCGGCGCGGCTGCTCGAGGAGCTGGCCGCGCGTGGCTGCGCCGACGAGATCACGGTGGTGGGCGAGGAGCCGCAGCCGAGCTACAACCGCATCCTGCTGTCCTCGCTGCTGTGCGGCGAAAAGCAACCCGCGGACCTGCCGCTGCTCGATCGCGACTGGTACCGCGCGCACGGCGTGCTGCTGCTGACGGGCGAAGCCGTGACGCGGGTGGATGCGCTCGCGCGGGTCGCGTGGACCTCGCGCGCGCGCCGCATCCGCTTCGATCGCCTCGTGTTCGCGACCGGCGCCCGCGGCCAGCTGCCGGTGATTCCCGGCGTGGCCTCGGAGCGGGTGCTGGCATTCCGCACCCTGCAGGACCTGGCGGCGCTGCGCCGCCTGGCCGTGCCGGGCGAGCCGGCCGTGGTCGTCGGCGGCGGCCTGCTCGGGCTCGAGGCGGCCCATGGCCTGGATGCGCTCGGGCTGCAGGTGACGGTGGTGCACCGCCAGCCCTACCCGATGAACCGCCAGCTCGATCCGCAGGCCGGCGCCCTGCTGCAGCAGCAACTGCAACGGCGCGGGATCCGCTTCGCGCTGGGCGCGAGCCCGGTGGCGGTCGGGAGCCTGCAGGGGGCGGTCGCGAGCGTGCGCCTGGACGACGGACGCTCGCTGCCGGCGCGGCTCGTGGTGTTCGCCGCGGGCATTGCGCCCAACGTCGAGGTGGCCGCCGCGGCCGGTGTGCCCTGCGCGCGCGCGATCCGCGTCGACCGCTGGTTGCGCACGGGCATGCCGGGAATCCACGCCCTCGGTGAATGCTGCGAGCTCGAGGGCCGCGGCTTCGGCCTGGTGGCGCCGGTGTGGCGCCAGGCGCGGGTGCTAGCCGAGGTGCTGACGGGGCAAGCCGGCGTGGGCTTCGCGCACGCGGAGGATCCGGTGCAACTCAAGGTCTCGGGCGTCGAGCTGTTCTGCGCCGGCGCGATGCCGTTTGCGGCGGATGCCGAGAGCCAGGTGCTGCAGGACCCGGCGCGCGGGATCTACCGCCGGCTGGTGTTCGCGGGCGGGCGACTGGTCGGCGCGATCCTGCTGGGTGACCGGCGCGGCGGCAGCTGGTACGGCGAACTGATCGCCGCGGGGCAGGACGTCTCGGCACTGCGTCCGCGGCTGATGTTCGGGCGCGAATTCTGCGCGGCGGATGTGGCAGTCGCGGCGTAGCTTGCGCACCATTCTTGCTGTCACGGCGCCCTGCGCTCACCGCTTTGGTGCGCCTCTGCGCCGCGAAGGGAGTGAAAACGCCGTGATTCGCCGCCAAAGGCTGTGGATCGCAGGGATGGCACGGCGTTTGTATTGATCGAGCAGACAGCGTGCGACGCTGGTTCAACAACATCGCGCGGACGCCAACGAAGGCGCCGCCGGTCAGCTGCAACTCTCCCCGGGTAACGACGCCCTTGCCGCCACTGGCGGCAGGGAGCGTTGCCGTTCGCCGCACCGCGCGGGCAACGACGAGGGAGAGCTTCGATGGCAGCCAGGAAGATCGTGGTGGTGGGCAACGGCATGGTGGGTCACCACTACGTGGAGCAATTGCTCGCGAGCGGGCTCGAACTGGACATCACGGTGCTGGGCGCCGAGCCGCGTCCGGCCTACGACCGCGTGCACCTCTCGGAATTCTTTGCCGGCAGGAAGCCCGAGGAACTGGCGCTCACCACGCGCGAGCATTACCGCGCGCAGGATGTGAAGGCGCATTTCGGGGATGCCGTGACGGCGATAGATCGCGACGCGAAAGTCGTGGCCACCGCCGCAGGGCGCCGCTTCGCCTACGACACCCTGGTGCTGGCGACCGGATCGTACCCCTTCGTGCCGCCGATTCCGGGGGGTGCGCGCGACAGCTGCCTGACTTATCGCACCATTGACGACCTCGGCGCGATCCAGGCGCAGGCGCAACAGTCGAAGACCGGCGTCGTGATCGGCGGCGGACTGCTCGGCCTCGAGTGCGCGAACGCGCTGAAGAACCTCGGGCTGGAGGCGCACGTGGTGGAGTTCGCGCCCGGGCTGATGGGCGTGCAGCTCGACGACGGCGGCAGCCGCATGCTGCGGCGC
>JAKJFB010000334.1 GCA_022705125.1 Pseudomonadota bacterium | reverse complement strand
GGTAGGGCGTGACGGTGAAGCCGCTGTCCGCTGCCAGGGCAGCGGTAGCGGCGCCTTGCAGGGCGATTGCGGCAATGGCCGCGCCGAGAATCGTGCGCATGTGACTTGTCTCCATTGTTTGCTGCTAAAAGGCGTAACCGGATGACCTGGCGCCGATACATCGCACGCCAGGCTCAGGGCTTCGGCTCGGCCAGCATGTCCGCCGGCGGCACGAACGGCCGCTTGTTCTTGAGCGGCGGATAGCCCGGGTCCTCGGCTGGCGGGTGCTTGGGATCCGTCGGCTCGAACGGCCCACGGCTCGGCAGGATCACGTTGTTGGCCGCGACGTAGCTTTCCCAGGCCGCGAGCATGGCCTTCACCTTGTCGGGATTCTGTGCGGCGAGATCGTTGCGCTCGGCGGGGTCCTTGGCGAGGTTGAACAGCTCCCAGGCCTGCTTGCCGAAGGGCCGGTACTGCCAGCGCAGCTTCCAGTCACCCTGCAGCACGGCGCGGTTGCCGAAGACCTCCCACGCCAGGTAGTCCTGTTGGCTCCGCGGTGAGTCCGCGCTGCCGGCCAGCACCGCGCTCCAGGACTTGCCGATCAGCGGCGGCAGGGCCTTGCCCTCGCGCGTTGCGGGATACGGCGCGCCGGCGATCCCGAGCAGCGTGGGCATGATGTCGGCAACGTGCATGCGGCCGTTGTTGATGCTCCCCTTGGGCCGATTAACAGCCGGACCGCTGACGATGAGCGCGTTCCTGATGCCGCCTTCACCCATCCACCCCTTGTACTGGCTGAAGGGCGTCATGGACACCTGGGCCCACATCGGGCCGTAAGCCACGTACGATCCGGGCTCGCCCCAGTCGGCGGGATCGCGCCTCGGCCAGTGCTCCTGCGCGAACTTGAAGTCCGGCGTGCCCGGCGTGCCCGTTATCATCCGGAACAGGTCGCTTCCCTCGGCACCGTTGTCGCCGAACACGATGAATACCGTGTTCTCGTACTCGCCGATTTCCTTCAGGTGTGCGACGAGCCGGCCGATGTGATGATCGAAGTTCTCGACCAGGCCGGCGTAAAGTTCCATCTTCCTCGCCAGCAGCGCGAGGCCTTCCGGGTCGAGCAGCTCGGGATCGGGCGGGGTCCACATGGGTTCGGCGAGCTGCGTGCCCGCAGGCACGATGCCGAGCTCGACCTGCCGCTTCAGGCGCGCCTGGCGCACGGCGTCCCAGCCCTTGTCGTAAGCGCCCGCGTGGCGATTGCGCCAGTCACGCGGCAGGTGATAGGGATCGTGCGGCGCCTGGTGCGCAACGTAGGCGAAGAAAGGCTTGCCGTCGCCGCGGTTGGCGTCGATGAAGCCGATCAGCTTGTCGGTGTAGGTCTTCGTGGCGTAGTAGTCGTCCGGCAGCCGCGTGAGGTAGCGTCCGTCCTCGGTGAACACGGACTGCGGCGATGCCGCGGTGAAGTTGGTCATGTCCCAGTAGCTGCCCGCGCCGTCGAGCAGCGAGAAATCGCGCTCGAAGCCGCGCGCGGCCGGAATCAGGTCGGGCGCCTTGCCCAGATGCCACTTGCCGACCATGTAGGTGTGGTAGCCGGCATCGCGCAGCAATTCCGGCAGGGTGGCCACGCCGTGGCTCAGGTGACCTTCGTAGCCGGGAACGCCGCGCTGGTTCGGCGCTGTCCACTCGTCCATGTTGCCGAGGCCGTTGCGGTGCGTGTCGACGCCCGACAGCAGCATCGAGCGCGTGGGGGAACAACTCGCGTGCGTGTAGAAGTTCGTGAAGCGCACGCCCGAGTTGGCGAGGGAGTCGACGCCCGGCGTGCGGATCTCGCTGCCGAAGGCGCCGGTGTCCGCGTAACCCAGGTCGTCGCCCAGGATCACGACGATGTTCGGCCGCTTGGCCGGCGGCGCCGCGAGAACCGCGGCGGATGCAAGGGACAATGCGCACCACCCCGCCACTGCGGCGATCAGGAGCAGGAGGCGCGGGATCGCCCCGAGGCGTTTCAGGGTCTGCTGCGAGTTGGCCATAGGGTCTCCATACGCGGCTGCGTCGTTGATGCGACTGCGGCTACGAGCCAGCCCGCGCCATCCATTGCATCGATGCCCGCCCGGGTCGTCACGCGTCACGCCGAACCACGCGCATGTCAGCAGCCGTCCTCGGGCACGGGATGATTTGCAGGCATAATCGGCTGATAATCAACCAGCATTTTGGCCCGAGCTATCGGAATTCCGCAGAATTCAATGAGCAGCGCTTCGCCAGAGAACAAGGCCCCTGCCGCGGTCACGATCGACGAGATCTGCGACCCGACGACTGCCAGCGCCGGGATCGAGCTGCTCGATCAGGACGCGGTGCAACTGCAGTCGATGCCGTTGCGTGTACGGCGGGTGATCGTGCGCCTCGATGAGGCGGCGGTGGTGCTCCACTCGAGCAATGTGCGCGTGCGCACGCATACCAGCATCCGCGAGGGCTTTCTGGCCTACGTGACCTTCGGCCCGCAGGCCAGCGGGACAGTGAACGGCCTGCCCATCCGCCCCGGCCTGTTGCTGGCCGCCGAGCCGGCGACCGAGGTCGGCTTCGTTGCCGCCCCCGGCTGGGAGAGCATCACCTTCCTGCTCCACCCCGGCATCATGAGCACGCAGCTCAGCGCCCGCCACCGCGAGGCCGAGTTTCGCCTGCCGCGCGGCGTCGAGGTGCTGCAGGCGAACCCTGAGATGGTGCGCGCGCTGCACGACTGGGGCAGGCGACTGATCGACACGGCCACCACCACGCCCGCGCTGTTCGATCAACGCCGGCGGGAAATGGGCGCGGTGCAGGTCGAACTGATCGAGCTGCTGCTGGCGACGATCGGGGCCGCCGACGACATCGCATCGAGCCGCACTGACCGCACGCGCCAGGCCCAGAGCCGGATCGTGCGCAGCGCCGAGAAGTACGCCCTGTCGCATATCGCCGACCACGTCTACGTGAGCGACCTGTGCCGCGCCGCCGCGGTCAGCGAGCGCACCCTCGAAGGCGCGTTCAAGGAGATCATGGGCCTGGGGCCGGTGGCGTACCTGATCCGCCTGCGCCTGCACCGGGTGCGGCAGGCGCTGCTCGGTGCGACGCCGGGATCGACCACGGTGTCGGCCACCGCGCTCGACTGGGGCTTCTGGCACTTCGGCGAATTTTCGAGCGCCTACAAGGACTGCTTCGGCGAGCTGCCCTCGGATACCTTGCGGCGCGTGCCGGAGGCAGCCCGGGCGGAAACGAAGCCGTCTTCCACCCGCAAGCGCAGGCCTTCCCGACCGCGCGGATAAATCTGCGGTTTTCCGATAGGCCGCGTTCCACCCCTGCGTCAATCTGTGCCCCATCGATCCGCAATAGCGATCTCCAAGGGGAGCACCATGATAATTTCGAGCCCGTACCAGACCCGGTCCCGCCACGACGACGCACGCGGCAAGCGGCGCATCGCGATGCACCCGCCCGGGCGCACGATTCTCGCCATCGCCCTCGCCATTGCGGCCGGATCCGCCGGCGCGCAAAATCCGGGCGGGCAGCTCGAGGAGATCGTGGTCACCGCGCAGAAGCGCGAGCAGAACCTCCAGGACGTGCCGATGGCCGTTTCCGCGTTCAGCGGCAGCGCGCTGCAGAACGCCGGGGTTGCCGACATCGAGGATCTCGCCCGCCAGGTGCCCGCGCTGCAGGTACAGACGAATACCTCGGCAGCAACCACGAACTACCGCATGCGCCGGGTCGGCAACCTCGGCAGCATCCCGACCTTCGAGCCGGCGGTCGGCGTGTTCATCGACGGCGCGTTCCGCAACCGCCCGCTCTTCTCCGCCGGCGACATGTTCGACATCGAGCGCATCGAGATCCTGCGCGG
>JAKJFB010000333.1 GCA_022705125.1 Pseudomonadota bacterium | reverse complement strand
GCACGGGTTGGAATCGACTCGAAGGCTCGGGTCCCGCCAGCGATGGCCGATCCGATACCTCGCTGGCGGCGAAATTCGCGCCATTGACCACGGGCAACGTCAGTTGGGGATTGCTCGGCAGCGTCGGGTTCACCGATGGAGCGCAGGCTTTTCGCGCTGAACAGACGCAATACCTGCTGGGGGCGAGCATCAACTGGCAGCACTGCACGGATCAGTCGCTGGGCCTTTACGTTGAAGCGGTGGACGGCGACGCCGATAGCCGGTTGCTGGCGGTCAACCACGGCTGGGCGCTTTCCCCGGCACTGGGCATGTACGTGGAGCTGGCGGCCCAACACCTCGATGGCGTCGGTGACGGCAGCATGGGCGGCGCTGGTCTGACCTGGCAGCTGACACCGCGGGTGCAACTGGACGTCAGTGCCCGTCGGCGTCTGGGTGGCCATGCCGATACCTGGCAGGGAGGCGTCGGCATTGCCGTTTACCTCGGTGACTGAAGAAAATTTGCTGCGCGGGCCTTAGGTCTGACTCATCGCTGCAGCGGGCGTACCGCGTGCTCCAGGACGCGCGATGTCCGCCACCACCGGCGCGTGATCCGAGGGCCGCTCGAGCTTGCGCGGCGCCTTGTCGATGACGCAGGAGCGGCAGTCGGGCGCGAGCGCAGGCGAGAGCAGGATGTGGTCGATGCGCAGCCCGCGGTTGCGGCGGAAATCCATGTTGCGGTAGTCCCACCACGAATAGCTTTTTTCCGGCTGCTCGAACAGCCGGAACGCGTCCGCTAACCCCAGCCTGAGCAGTCCGCGGAAGGCCTCGCGCTCCGGCGTGCTGCACAGGATGCGCTCGCGCCAGGCCCCGGGGTCGTGCACGTCGCGGTCCTCGGGGGCGACGTTGAAATCCCCCAGCAGCGCGAGGCGCGGCCAGCGCGCCAGTTCCTCGCCGAGCCACGTCGCGAAGGCGGCGAACCACGCCAGCTTGTAGGCATACTTGTCGCTGCCGACCTCCTGCCCGTTCGGCACGTAGACCGAGACGAGCCGCGTGTCGCCGAGCGTAAGCGCGATCACGCGCTTCTGTTCGTCGGCGAAGCCGGGAATGTCGCGCGTGATGCCGGTGGCTTCGTCGCGATGCAGGATCGCGACACCGTTATACGTCTTCTGGCCGTTGTGCGCGGCGCGGTAGCCGGCGGCCTCCAGTTCGGCGAACGGAAACCCGGCATCCGCGGTCTTGGTCTCCTGCAGGCACAGTGCATCGGGCCGGTTGGCCGCCAGCCAGTCGATCACCTGCGGCAGCCGCACCTTCAGCGAATTGACGTTCCACGTTGCGAGTTTCATGGCCGCATCATACCCGAGGCCCGGGCGGGGGCCGTCGCGTATACTCGCGCCACCACGCCAGCACACGGGAACCCGATGAGCCGCACCGAACTGCCGCCGCGCATGCCGACCACGCTGATGGAATCCCCCGCCGGGATCCGCACGGGTTTCGAGGATGCCCATTACATCTGCAGCGAGCAGGTCGCGACGACCGTGTACCTCTCGTACCACCTGCAGAAGCCGATCCTGGTCGAGGGTCCGCCCGGCGTGGGCAAGACCGAGCTGGCGAAGACCATCGCGCAGTACCTCTCGCTGCCGCTGATCCGGCTGCAGTGCTACGAGGGGCTCGACGAGTCCAAGGCGCTCTACGAATGGAAGTACGGCAAGCAGCTGCTGTACACGCAGGTGCTGAAGGACCAGCTCGGCGACGTGCTGAAGGGTGCGCACGGGCTCGCGGAGTCCGTGAAGCGCTTGCACGAGTTCGGCGACATCTTCTACAGCGAGGAATTCCTCGAGCCGCGCCCGCTGCTGAAGGCAATGCGCCAGGACGGCGGCGCGCTGCTGCTGATCGACGAGGTCGACAAGGCTGACCAGGAATTCGAGTCGCTGCTGCTGGAGATGCTCTCGGATTACCAGGTCTCGGTGCCGGAGATCGGCACGGTGCGCGCGCACCACACGCCCATCGTGATCCTCACCAGCAACAACACGCGCGAGGTGAGCGATGCGCTCAAGCGCCGCTGTCTGCACCTCTACATCCCGTTTCCCGACGCGAAGCTCGAGAACCGCATCGTGCGCAGCCGCGTGCCCGGGATCACGGACAGCCTGCGCGTGCAGATGGTGCGCTTCATCCAGGAATTGCGCGCGCTCGACCTGAAGAAGCCGCCCGCGGTCAGCGAGTCGCTCGACTGGGCGCGTACCCTGCTGCTGCTGCACGCGCACACGCTGGATGAGGCGCTGGTGCGCGGCACGCTGAACGTGCTGCTGAAGTTCGAGGACGACATCCAGTCCGTCAACGAGACCCTGCTGACGCTGCTCGGCAAGGCGCGCGCCGAAGCGCCCTGATGGAAAGCACGCTGACGGATTTCGTGCGCGTGCTGCGCAACGCCGAGATCCGCGTGTCGCCGGCGGAAACCATGGACGCGGCGCGCGCGCTGGAACTGGTGGGCTACGCCGATCGCGAGCGCGTGCGCCTGGCGCTGGCCGCGACGCTGGCCAAGACGATCGACGACAAGACGCTGTTCGACGAGTGCTTCGAGCGCTTCTTCGCGTGGCGCCGGCCGCCGGAGGCGGGGCAGGCGCAGGACGCACTGGCTGCCGTGATACCGCCGCGGGCCGACGTGGCGGCGCCCGGCGCCTCGACCGCGCAGGGCGCGATGGCCGGCGAGCTGTCGGAGCTGGCGCAGCTGCTGCTCGCGGGCGACGCGGCCGGGCTGCGGATCGCGATCGATGCCGCCGGGCGCGCGGCGGGCATCGGCGACATGAAGGTGTTCACGCAGCGCGGGTTGTATTCGCGGCGCGTGCTGGAACAGCTGGGCTGGCCGCAGCTGCAGGCCGAGATCCTCGGCCTCGAGCAGGCGCCGCCCGAAGCCGAGCCGGGTCACGCCGCGGGCATCGCGCTGAAACGCGGCGCCGAGATGCTGCGCGATCGCGTGCGCGAATACGTCGAGGACCAGTACCTGCTGTTCGCCAGCGCCAACGCGCGCGAGCTGCGCGAGTCGGTGCTGCGTTCGGCGCGGCTGTCGCAGCTCGAGCGGCGCGACCTGCAGCAGATCAACCGCCTGGTGCGTCGCATCGCGCGCCGGCTGTCGGCTCGCTACGCGCGGCGCCGGCGCACCGCCAGGCGCGGTCTGCTCGACGTGCCGAAGACACTGCGCAAGGGCGCGGCGCACGACGGGTTGCTCTTCGAGCCGGCCTGGAAGAGCGTGCGAAAGGACCGTCCGGCGCTGATCGCGGTCTGCGACATCAGCGGCTCGGTGAGCGCCTATGCGCGCTTCCTGTTGCTGTTCCTCTACAGCCTGAGTGACGTGCTGCCGCGCGTGCGCAGCTTCGTGTTCTCGTCGCAGTTGGCCGAGGTCACGCCGTTGTTCGAGGACAACCCGCCCGAGGTCGCGGTGGAATTGGCGCAGCGCCAGTACGGTGGCGGTTCGACCGATTACGCGGCGGCGATCCGCGGCCTGCTCGCCGCCACCGGGCGCGAGCTCGATCGCGGTGCCACGGTGGTGATGCTCGGTGACGGGCGCAACAACCGCGGTGAGCCGGCGCTGGAGGAACTGCGCGAGATCGGGCGGCGCAGCCGCCAGCTGATCTGGCTCAACCCCGAGTCGAAGGGTGTCTGGGGCACCGGGGATTCCGAGATGCTGCGCTACCGCAGCTGCTGCACCGAGGTGCGCGTGGTGCAGTCGATCCAGCACCTGGAGCGCTTTGCCGACGACCTGCTGCGCAAGGCGACGGGCTGAAGCCCTCAGGGTTGGTCGCGAAAGCCGCGACCGGCGCGAGTTCCACGATCCCCGTGATCACCACGATCCCCGCGTGGA
>JAKJFB010000332.1 GCA_022705125.1 Pseudomonadota bacterium | reverse complement strand
CTGGATGCGCTGGTGAACGAGGAGAGCCCTTTTCCTTTGTTGCCCGCCAGCCTGCGGCGCCTCGCGGCGGATGCGGGGGGTGTGCTCTGCCATCGCATCCGCTACGAGGAACCCTGAGGCGCGTCCCGCGTCTTGTCGCCCGCACAGGAGCCGAGCCATGTACAGCGTCAACGTCCGCGATCACTTCATGATCGCCCACAGCTTCCGGGGCGAGATCTTCGGTCCGGCGCAGCGTCTTCACGGCGCGACATACGTGGTGGATCTGACATTCCGGCGCGGGGAACTCGACGACGACGGGCTGGTCGTGGACATCGGGCTCGCCGCATCGCTGCTGAAGCAGGTGCTCGAGGCACTCGACTACCGCAACCTCGATGAGGATCCCGCGTTCTCGGGTCGCAACACCACGACCGAGTTCATGGCGCGGGTGATCTTCGATCGTGTCGCGGCCGCCACGCGCACCGGGGCGCTGGGCGCCGGCGGGCGCGGACTGAGCGTCCTGTCGGTCACCCTCCACGAGTCCCACGTCGCCTGGGCAAGCTACGAAGGAGCCTTGTGAGGCCGAGCTGCAGCTTTGTCGTTGCCGGCTCCCCGGCGCAGCTCACCGGGGGTTACCTCTACGATGCGCGCATCGCCGCGGGCCTGCGCGAACTCGGCTGGCGGGTTGCGACGCACGGACTCGAGGGCCGCTTTCCGCTGCCCGATGGCGAGGCGCGCCGCGCGTTCGCGGAGTGCCTCGCGAGCCACCCCGACGGTGCCTGCGTGGTGATCGACGGCCTGGTGCTCGGCGGATTGCCCGAGGTCGCCCGCGCGCACGCGGCGCGGCTGGAGCTCGTCGCTCTCGTGCATCACCCGCTCGCGCAGGAGAGCGGCCTGGATCCGGCCGCGCGCCGCGCCTTCGCGCACAGCGAGCGCCTGGCGCTGGCGTGCGTGAGCCGCACCGTCGTCACCAGCGCGTTCACCGCGCGCCAGCTCGCGGAGTACGGGGTTCCCGCCGCGCGGATCCACGTGGTCGAACCCGGTGTCGATACGGCACCCCTGGCCGCGGCCGACCACGATCCGGCGCGGCTTCTGTGCGTGGCGAGCCTCACCCCGCGCAAGGGACATCTGGTGCTGGTCGAGTCGCTCGCGGCGCTGCGTTCGCGGGCGTGGTCCTGCACACTGGTCGGGAGTACCGCGCGCGACCCCGCGCATGCCGCGCGCGTGATCGCGGCCATCGCCGCGAACGACCTGTCGCGGCGCATCGCATTGCCCGGCGAGCTGGCCCCGCCGCTGCTCCGGGAACACTACCTCGGCGCCGACCTGTTCGTACTGCCCTCGCTGTTCGAGGGCTACGGCATGGTGGTGAGCGAGGCCGTCGCCCACGGCCTGCCGGTGCTCGCCGCGCACGGCGGGGCGCTCGCCGAGACGCTGCCCGCCGGGGCCGGCGTGCTGGTGCCGCCCGGCGATGCCGCCGCGCTGGCCAGGGCGCTGCAAGTGCTGCTGCGGGATACCGGGGCGAGGGCGCGCCTGCGCGAAGGCGCGCGCAGGGCACGCGCGAACCTGCGGGACTGGCACCACGCGGCCGGGCTGTTCGCCGACGCACTCGCCGCGGGTCCATCGTGAGCGAGGGCGAGCGAGGGCGCGACCCCCACCCCGACAGCCGCTTCGGCGCGGACTGGTTAGCGCTGCGCGAGCGCGCCGATGCCGACGCCCGCGCCCCCGGGCTCACGGAACTCGCGGGCGCCTGGCTGGCCCGGCGCACACACCGTCCGCTCGTCTGCGTCGACCTGGGCGCCGGGGGCGGCTCGAATCCGCGCTTCCTCGCGCCGCGCCTGCCCGGTCCGCAGGCCTGGCTCCTGCTCGATCACGACCGGGACCTGCTCGAGCGCGCCACGCGTGACTGCGCCATGCTGTGCGACGCGGCGGGCGATCCGGTCGCCCTGCGCGTGGAATGCCGGGATCTGTCCGTCCCGGCACCCGCGGATTTCGCCGGCGTGGACCTCGTGTGCGCGTCGGCGCTGATCGACCTGGCCGGCAAAACGTGGCTCGACGGCCTGGCGCTTGCCTGCGCACGCTCCGGCGCGGCGGCGCTGCTCAGCCTGTCGGTGGACGGCGAGTGGCACTTCCGGCGCGCCGGTGTGGCCGACGTCGATGCGGACGACGCGCTCGCGCGGGCGGCGTTCAACGCGCATCAGCGCCGTGACAAGGGTGTC
This sequence comes from Pseudomonadota bacterium, assembly GCA_022705125.1. The sequence continues at coordinate 1,650 of JAKJFB010000332.1, read as the reverse complement.
GGCGGCGCGCTGGGGCCGGATGCGCCCGCCTACCTCGCGCAGCAGTTGCGGCTCCGGGCCTGTCGCGTTCGCATGGCGCCGAGCCCCTGGCAGCTCGCGATGAACCGCCCGCGCGACGCGGCGCTCGCCGCCGCGTTGCTCGACGGTTGGCTGGCCGCCGCACTGGAACAGGAGCCTGCCAGCGCCGCGCGCCTGCGGTCGTGGCACGCGCGGCGCAGCGACGCGCTGTGCGATCCCGCGTTCGCGCTGACCGTGGGTCACGTGGATCTCTTCGCCTGCCCGGCGCAGGGCGGGCCGGCATCCGCGGCGGGCACATGAGTGCGGTGCGCGCTTCCCCGCGGCGGCGAATCGGCGCCTGGCTGCGCGCACTGTCGAGCCTGCTGCTGCTCGCGGGGATTCTCGCCTGGATCCGGCCGGCCAGCCTGCTCGCGACGGTGGACACGGTCTCCGTCGCCTGGCTGGGTGTCGCGCTGCTGCTCGGCGTTGCACAGGTGCTGCTCTCCGCGTGGCGCTGGCGGCTCACCGCGCGGCTGCTGGGCATGGCGCTGCCGCTGCGCAGCGCCGTGAGCGAGTATTACCGCGGCAGTTTCCTGAACCAGGTGATGCCGGGCGGCGTCGTGGGCGACGCGACCCGCGCGTGGCGCCATGCCCGCGCTCAGGTCTCGGGCCGGGAGGCATGGCACGCGGTGGTGATCGAGCGCGCCTCGGGCCAGCTCATGCTGCTGGCCTGCGCCTTGCTGGCATTGCCGTTCGCGCCGGCATTGCGCGAGGTACTGCTCGCATGGCTGGCGCGGAGCGGGGCGAGCACAGCGGCGATAGCCGCTGCCGCGGCACTGCTCGCCGTCCTCGCCGCGCGCCGGGCCGGGTCCGCGCCGCGTCGCTTCCTTCGCGATCTCTCGCGGGCCCTGCTGGCGCGAACGGCCTGGCCGCGGCAGGTGCTGGTCTCGCTGGCGCTGGTGTGCAGCTATATCGCCGTCTATCTCTGCTGCGCCCGCGCGATCGGGGTCCAGTCTTCCGCGCTGGTGCTGGCTCCGCTGGTTTGCTGGGTGCTGCTCGCGATGGCCCTGCCGTTTTCGCTGGCCGGCTGGGGTATCCGCGAGGGAGCCGCCGCCGCGCTGTGGCTGCTGGCCGGCCTGCCCGCGGCCGAGGGCGTGGCGGTGTCGCTGCTCTATGGATCGATCGTGCTGGTATCGGCGCTTCCCGGCGCGTGGTTCCTGCTCGCCGGGGACCGGGCGCGGAGCACGACCGCCGCTCGCGCCTCAGGCGCGCCCGCCTGAGGCGGACGTGCCATCGAGTGCCAGGTCGAACAGGCTGTCGTCGCCGCAGGCGAAGACGCGGCAGGCCGGACGCAACGCGCCCTCCAGCGATGTGACGGGCGGCAGGCAGACACCGGGGCGTCCCGAGCCGATCAGCATCGGCGCCACCATGATGTGCAGGCGATGCAGCACGCCCGCCTGCAGGAAGCGCGAGACCGTCAGGCCCCCGCCCTCGACCAGCACGCGACCGAGGCCGCGTGCCGCCAGCGCCCCGAGCAGCGTGGCCGGATCGAATCCGTGCACGGGATGGAGGGGCAGTACCAGGGGTTCCACGCCCGCCGGCATGCGCGAACCTCCCTCGCCGACGCGGGAGGCGGTCACGTGAATCACCGGA
>JAKJFB010000331.1 GCA_022705125.1 Pseudomonadota bacterium | reverse complement strand
CGATCTACCAACACCACCCCCGCGCCAGTGCTAGCTTTGCGTACCGTCACTTATTGCACTGAAAACGAGGAGACCCCTACCTGGCTCATCCCGAGCCGGAGTCCCCATGACCCAGACCGAAACACAAGCGATCGTCACCCTCAGCCTCATGGCCGCCTTCGTCGACGGCGACAAGCATGACCGCGAGCGCGCGGAGGTCAGGCGCATCGCCGAGGGGCTGGCGCAGTCCGACGCGGTGCACCTGCCCACGCTGGTGCAGGACGTGCTGATGAAACGGGTGGACCTGGCCGGTACCGCCGCGGCCCTGCGCTCGGCCGACACGCGCCAGCTGGCCTACGAGATGGCGGTCTGCGTGTGCGATGCCGACGGTGTGCAGTCGCTGCCGGAGCAGAAGTTCCTGGAGCAACTGCGCAGCACCCTGGGCCTGGATGCGGGCCGGGCGCGGCAGTTCACCGAAGACGCCGAATCCGTCGCCGCCGCGCCCATGGCCGGCCCGGTGCCGGCGCCGGGCGGCAGTGTCGAGCCTCCGCCCGTGCCCACGGCGGGCGTGGCTGGCGTGGGCGTGGGCGTGCGCACGCCCAACGTCAGCGAGCAGGAGCTCGACCAGACCATCCTCAACGCCGCCATCACCAACGGCGCGCTGGAACTGCTGCCGGAGACGCTGTCGACCATGGCGATCATCCCGCTGCAGATGCGGCTGGTCTACCGCATCGGCCAGGCCTACGGCTACGAACTCGACTCCGGGCACGTCAAGGATTTCCTCGCCACCGTGGGCGTGGGGTTGACCTCGCAGTACCTCGAACAGGCGGGCCGCAAGCTGCTGGGCGGGCTGCTCGGTCGCGTGGCTGGCGGGCTGGGGCGCGGTATCGTCCAGCGCGGCCTGCAGCTTCTTCAGCGATGCGTACAGCGCGGCGCGCTCCTGCGGATCCAGCACCTGCAGCAACTGCTCCTGGCTTGCGCGCGCCTGCGGCAGGATGCGGCGCGCCAGCGCGCGGCCGGCGGGGGTGATCGCCACGATCAGCCGGCGGCCGTGGGCCGGATCGGCTTCGACCGTGACCAGCGACTGTGCGCCGAGGGAGCGCAGCAGCCGCCCCGCGTACGCCTTGTCCATCGCCAGCGCGCGGCACAGCGTGGCCAGTTGCACGGAGCCTTCCGAATTCAGCCGTGCCAGCATGCGCCACTCGGCCACCGACAGGCCGTGCGCACGTGCGTAGGTGGCGCTGACCTGCTGCTGGATCGCCTGGGCGAGCCGCAGCAGCATGGTGCTGGGATAGTCCTCCAGCGGCAGGTCGGCAGCGAAGCGACCGTCGGCCTGCCAGGGGCAGGACTCGGCGGAGCGGGGCCGGCGGGACGGTGTGGACACGTCCACACTGTGATCCGGGCCGGGCGGCGACCGGAGAGAGTTTTCCCTGCGGTCCTAGGTATGCGTGGTGAGGTGGCGCCGATCAGCCCGGAGGCGAAGACCGGCGAGTGAGCACCACCGGCGCCCCACCCAGGCGACTGCGGGTGCGGGTATGCGCGACGCCTGCATCCATGGCCGTCACGTGCTCGGGCAGCCAGCGGCGCAGCTCGGCCGTCAGCCGCGCCACCAGATGGGCGGACTCGGTCGAGTCCGGACCGGCCGCGACGATGCCGCGCACCTCGTCCATCGACTTGAGCACGGCCGCGTGCTCGTCCAGGTGGCAGCTGGCGTTGCCGTCACGCATCTGCCGCAATTCCTGGTCCTCCAGCGCGAAGTGTTCGCTGGCGTGCGCCTGAAGCGCGTCGAGGCTGGCGAGCACGTCTGCGCCTTTGGCAGCGGCGAGGCGGTCGACGAGGTCGGCCAGCTTCGCGTGGTCAGCATCGAGTGTGGGATCTCCGAGAGCGGGTGCTTCTGTCATGGCTGGGCGGCGTCGAGCTGCAATTCAGGAATCGGGAGTAAGGCGGGAACGATAGCCGGCTTTTCTCAGCGCATGAAGAGCCCGCCGTTCATGTCCAGAGTCGCCCCGACGAAGAACCCGCCCTGGTCGGACGCCAGTAGCGCCACCGCGGCGGCGAACTCGGAGGCTTCTCCGAATCGGCCGATCGGCACCAGCTTCTCGATGCGCTCGATCTGTTCCTGCGACAGCCGCCCCTTGGCCGTGGAGATCGGGCCCGGCGCGATGGCGTTGACGGTGACGCCGGTGCCCGCGAGCTGCTGTGCGAAGTACTTCGACAGCATGGTCGCCCCCGCCTTGGCTGCCGCGTAGTGCGCCGACGCGACCGTGCCGCCGTTCTGCCCGGCCAGCGAAGTGATGTTGACGATGCGGCCCCAGCCGTTGGAGCGCATGTGATCGGCAAAGACCTGGCAGCTGAGGAAGACGCTGCGCATGTTGATTGCCACGATGTCGTCGAACTCCTCGGTCGTGATGTCCTGCACCGGCGTGCGCTTGGCGTAACCGGCATTGTTGACCACGATGTCGGTACGGCCCCAGGCGCTGGCGATGCGGTCCCGCGCATCCTCGAACGCCCGTTTGCTGCGCACGTCGAGTGTCAGGGCCATCGCAGAGACGCCGGAATCGTCCAGGCGATCCGCCAGCTGCCGCGCGGCTTGCCCGTCGATGTCGCTCACCGCGACGCGCGCGCCGGAGGCGTGGAACAGGCGGGCGATCTCCTCGCCCACGCCGCGGCCGGCGCCGGTGACCAGTGCCGTGCGGCCGTGGAAGTCGAAATTCACGGTGCTCTTGTTGCCGGTCGGCATGTCCATCTAGAGGTCCAGGGTAAGGGACGGGGTGCGTGCCCCGGAACAGCACACCATCACGGCGTCGTTCGCATCGCGTTCGTCCTGGGTGAGGAAGACGTCGCGGTGGTCCGGCACGCCATGGAGCACAGGCACGCGGCAGCTGCCGCAGACGCCTTCGGTGCAGGCGAAGCCCACGTCGACACCGGCGTTGAGCAACGCGTCCAGCATGGTCTCGCCGGCCTTGACCTCGAGGGTCTTGCCGCTGCGCTGGAGTTCCAGCCGGTAGCCGCCCTGGCATGCAGGCTGCGTGTCCGCCGAGAAATACTCGAAGTGCAGGCGCTTGCCCAGGTGGGCGCCATGCTCGCGGTACGCGGCCAGCATGCCGGCGGGCCCGCAACAGTAGGCATGCGCCTGCGGCGCCAGCGAGCCGAGCAGGCGCTGCAGGTCGAGCCGCGGCGTGCTCGGCTCATCGTCGATGGTCACATGTACCTGCGCGAATGCCGCCAGCTGGTCGAGGAAAGCTGCACGGGCCCGCGTGCGCACGGCGTAATGCAGCTCCCAGGAAGATCCCAGGCGTTGCAGTCTCGCGATCATCGACAGCATGGGCGTGATGCCGATGCCGCCGGCGACCAGCACAGTGTGAGCTGAGTTCTCCTCCAGCGGAAAGTTGTTGCGCGGTTCCGAGACTTCCACCAGCTGCCCGGCACGCCATTCCTCGTGGATGTGGCGCGAGCCGCCGCGGGTGGCGGGGTCCAGTTGCACGGCGATCTCGTAGGCGCCGTGCTCCCTGGGGTCGTTCAGCAGGGAATAGCTGCGGGTGAGGCCAGGACGCAGCGCCACGTCGACGTGGGCACCGGCGGTGAAGGGTGCCAGGTGCGCCCCGGGCAGTGGCTCCAGCCGGAAGCCCAGGATGTCCTGTGCCTCCCAGCGGACCGATCGAACCCTCGCCTTCATGCCCGCTCCTCGGGCTGCGCCGTCCAGCGCACCGCCTTTTCCAGTTGCGCCTGGTAAGCCTGTTCCAGCGGCGCGTCGGGGGCGAACAGGAAGGAGCCGGCGCGTGCGCCCATGAAGGTGTCCGGGTCGCTGGCGCCCGGCGGCAGTTCGCCGCTGTCGCGATAAGCACGGGCCGCGAGCAGCAGGCGACGGCGGG
>JAKJFB010000330.1:1996-3859 GCA_022705125.1 Pseudomonadota bacterium | reverse complement strand
ATGACCCCGCCGATCACCGCGATCATCCCGCCGAGCCCCATCAGCCCCATGCCGATGATCTCCTGCGCGCTGTGCAGGCCCTGTGCGGCTCCCGCGGTCTTGCGTTGCACCCCGTGCCCGCCGGTCCACGCCAGCGCGGTGATGTGCATGACCTGCCCGACGCCATAGACGTAGGGTTGCCAGTGCGCCGTGCGCAGCATGGTCAGGGGGCGTCCGAGGCGAGGCAGCAGCAGGTACACCACGCCCATGTACGCCAGCGTCACGCCGACGATCGAGCCGTGGTAGTGCGCGGGGATCACGGTATTCGAGCCGCGGATCATGAAGCCCATGATGCCGCCGCCCGCGAACAGGCTTATCGCGCAGATCAACGCGCCGCGCAGCGGCAACTGGGCGGGCGCGAGGGGGCCGTGCCGTCCCAGGCTCGCGATCACCAGCAGCAGGAGCGGAATGCAGGCCATGCCGCCGTAGCGCATCAGCGACGTGAAATTCACGATGTGCTCCACCGAGGACACCGGGAAGCCGTTGATCCAGGGCACCGCCGCGAGCGGCAGCACGGTCAGCGTGAACAGCGCGGCTTGCAACCGCGGCCCGCCTCGCAGGCGCGAGCCCGAGGCACGCAGCAGCATCATCGAGGCGACCAGCATCAGTATCGTGTGCGTGAACTGCAGCACGTGGCCACCGCCCCAGAACAGCAGGTCGAAGTAGTATTCGCCGGAGGCGCTCGCGGGCATGCCACGGTAGCTGATACCCACGCAGGCGACCGCCAGCAGCGCGCTCAGTGCCGCGAGTCCGAGTGCGTAGCTGATCACTTCGTCCTCGTCGCGCGAGTGCGCGCGGCGCAGGAATACCAGCAGGTAGCTTGCGGCCTGTATCACCAGGCCGGTCGCGACCGCCGCGAGCCCCGCGTAGAACCACGGGTGCTCCAGCACCGGCACGTAATTGTTCATCAGCGGACGCCCGGCGCCGACGAAAGGCGCGACACTGATCATCACGGTACCGATCACGGCGAACGCGATCGCGACGCGGCTGGCCGTGCGCGCGGCCGAGCCACCGTGCAGGCTCCACAGCATGCCGGCGCCCGCGATGAACCACACCAGTACCGAGAGATCCACGTGCGCCACCAGCGCGACCCGGAACCACTGCGATCCGGGCACCATGTCGTGGATGAACGGTGTGCGCGACAGCGCCAGCAACAGCGCCAGCATGCCGGCGGCGAGCAGCGCGTAGACGCCGAGCCAGATCCACGCGAGCACGGTGCGCGCCGGCGCACCGTCGGGCGCGCGCAAGGCTTCCACGACGTGCGAGCCCGGCAGGTCGCGGGCTTCGGGCTGGTTCATGCGCTGTTTCCTGTGACCGGCATCGTCATTCGGCGAGCAACCGGCGCATGGTAGCGACCATTTCGCTGGTCGTGGCGGTATTGGCGAAAGTGCCGCGCACGCGGCCCTGGCGGTCGAGCAGGTAGATCTGGTCGCTGTGGGCGAAACCGTAACCGAGCTGGGGATTGTCCTCCCGCTCGTAGTAGACCTTGAACAGCCCCGCGACCGCGCGCGTTGCCTCGGACGTGCCGCTCATCGCGACGAAGGCCGGATGGAAGAACTCGACATAGGGTTTCAGCTTCTCGAGCGTGTCGCGCTCGGGGTCGATCGTGACGAACAGAGGCTGCACCGCATCGGCGTCCTTGCCGAGCCCGCCCAGCGCCTCGCGCATGCGCGAGAGCACGGTCGGACACACATCGGGGCAGCTCGCGAAGCCGAAGTTGAGCAGTACCAGCCTGCCGCGGAACTCCGCCAGCGCGGTTTCGCGCCCCAGCGTGCTGGGCAGCGAGAACTCGCCGCCCAGCGCATCGAGCACCGGCAGCGGCGG
>JAKJFB010000330.1:1741-1986 GCA_022705125.1 Pseudomonadota bacterium | reverse complement strand
CCAGCCGCGAGCACGAGGGCGGCGATCAGCAAAGCTCTGGCGCGGCTCATGAGCGGCGCTCCGGCGACGCCGGCTGAAGCGTGTAATCGAGACGCAGCAGTGCGAGCAGCAGCAGCGCGGCGACCGTGCTGTGGGCGAGCACGAGCGGGAGCGGCAACGAGGCGCTCACCATGAACGCGCCGAGCCCGAGCTGCGCCATCAGCAACGCGAGCACCGGCAGCACGACCTGACGGGGCACGCGCTCG
>JAKJFB010000330.1:0-1684 GCA_022705125.1 Pseudomonadota bacterium | reverse complement strand
CCGGCGTGATGCGCCACGTGGATTGCCACCGATCCCGCCGTCGTCGGCACACGACCGTCTGCGTCGAGCGCCAGTTCGCGGAAATACCAGAAGGCCGCGGGAACCGAGTCCGTGCCGGCGTTCGCCGGCGCCGCGCAGTCGAGCAGGCCGCCGCACGCCAGGCCCGCGAAATTCGCGCTGACCCACGCACCGAGCGCCAGTTGCAGCACGAGCAGGCCCAGCGCCATGCGCGTCAGGCGTCGCAGCCGAACGCTGGATACGACCCGCGCGCTGCGCCGCAGCCCCAGCAGCAAGCGCCAGCTCAACGCCGCGAGCGCCATGCCGCCGAGCAGGTTGCAGGCGGCGATCGCCGGGCGCGTCTTCAGGTAGCTCGCAGGCCCGATGACGGCCAGCAACAGCAACAGCGCCGCCATCAGCAGCGGGATCTGGGCCTCGAAGCCCGTGAGCGCGCCGCGCTGGCGGCTGCGATGCAGCAGCAACAGCACCATGACGACCAGTCCCGTGGCGAGCAGGCGGTGGGCGCGCTTGGCGAGCGGGTCGGGCGTGAGTGCGTGGCGGGCGATGCCGGGCTGCTCGACGCTGGCGATGGACTCGCCGATCTGCCCGTAGCAGGCCGGCCAGTCACGGCAGCCGAGCCCGGCTTCGGTATGGCGGATGTAGGCGCTCAGGAAATCAATCGACAGCGTCGCAACGAGGATCAGCGCCACGAGAGGCGCGAGTGACAGCTGCAATCTTCCGGCATGTTCTCGCATCGTTTAACCTGTGCTCTCCCGGGGTGAGCGTCATCGGCGTGTGATTCTCGGTCATGCATCGCTCCCCTTCAATCGCGAGGAGACGCGACATTGGAGATTGTGCTCTTCACCATCGTCGCGGTGGCGCTCTATTTCGCCGCCGACTGGGCATTGCGAACCCTGGAGCGCGTCCACGGCGCGCCACTGCCGTATCGCAACGTGATCTACTTCGTGATCATCCTGGTGCTCACGCTGGCGAGCTTCGAGTTCCTGCAGCGCCTCGGCCCGTAGTTGGTCACCTACAGGAACTCGAAGCGCCTGTTCTGGGAATCGAAGTCGATGACCAGCACCTGCGCCGGGCGCAGCGTCATCTCGCGCTCCACGCTGTACGGGAACTCCGTTTGCCCCGGGTGATCCTTCATCCTCACCTTCAGCATCACCGGGCCGGACGGAACATTCACGCGGCGGTACATCGACGCCATGCCGTCCTTGTGCAGGCCCCGCGGCATGATCTGCTCGTCCAGTATCGTCTCGCCGTTGACCTCGAGCATCAGTTCCAGCGGTGCACGCTCGCGCGGGCAGTCCGCGGGCGCACGCATCGTCGCCGGCAGCTTCGCCAGTTCCTCCGGGTTGCGCTGCTGGCATTCCCCGAGCAGTTGCCCGGAGTGCCTGAGGCTCAGCTTGACCATGGCCTGGTCCGGCGGAAGATGCTGGTAGGCGGGCGAATTCGAGAAGTAGCCGATGAATGCGGCGAACAGCGCATACGCCGCGCCCTGGCCCGCCCAGCGACGCAGTCTAGTGGAGTTCATGCGCAGCCTCTCCGGCGGGTGGGGGCGTGCCGCCGGCGATCGGTTCGTGCGCCAGCCGGGTGCGGAATTCGTCGAGTTCCGCGGCGAGCGTGGCGCCCTGCAAGGCGCTGGCCCAGCACACCTTGACCTTGTCGTGGCCCGCCG
>JAKJFB010000032.1:277-13753 GCA_022705125.1 Pseudomonadota bacterium | reverse complement strand
GACGGCGCGGGCGCGCGACTCGTCGAGGTGGCGGTGCACTTCCAGCGGGTAACGTTCGCCGTCGGCCTGCACGTAGAGCGCCTGGTGCAGCGGCGGCAGCCGCGTGCACAGGATGTCGATCACCGGCCCGTGGACTTCCTCGATGACGCCGAGCGGCTCCGGTGCCCGGAGTTCGTCCGCGGGTGGCGCGGCGGAGACGAAGGGCGTGTCCATGGCTCAGCGCCGCCGCACGCGCTCGCGGAAATAGCGCGGCTCGGTCTCGATGCCGAGGAGCTCGCGGCGCAGCAGGTCGAGCGCGGTGGCGGCGACCATGGTCTGGAACAGCTTGCGCGCGACCGGGAACCAGAGCTCGCGCGCCTGCACGCGCCGCTCGCTGCCCCAGGCGATCCACACCGTGCCAACCGGCTTGTCGGGCGTGCCGCCGTCGGGGCCGGCGATGCCGGAAACCGCGACCGCGTAGTCCGCGCCGCTGCGCGCCAGCGCGCCCTCGGCCATCGCGCGCACCACGGCCTCGCTGACCGCGCCGTGGCTGGCGAGGCTAGCGCCGGCAACGCCGAGCACGCTCTCCTTCATGCGGTTCGAGTAGGTCACGAAACCGGCGTCGAAGACCTGCGAGGCGCCGGGCACCTCGGTGAGCAGCGCGGCGATCAGGCCGCCGGTGCAGGACTCCGCGGTCGCGAGCCGCTTGCCGGCGGCAGCGGCCAGCTCCACGACGCGCCGCTGCAGGCTGGTGTCCCCGGTTCCGACGATGTGCTCGGCGAACAGCGCCTGCAGGCGCTGCTCGCAGGCCACGCGGTCGGCCTCGTCGGCGCTGCGAAAACTGGAGACCTTCAGCTCCAGCGTCGGCGCCCCGGCGCGAAACCCCAGCTCGATGTGCGCGGGCCAGTCGGGGAATTCCTCCGTGATGCGCTGCTGCAGCGACGACTCGCCGATGCCGAACAGCTGCATGCGCGTGATCACCACGCGTTCGCTCGAGGGAAACTCGGCGGCCAGCCAGGGCAGGATCTCGTCGTCGAGCATCTGGCGCAGCTCCGAGGGCACGCCGGGCGTGCACACGATCTCGCAGCCGCGGTGGCGCAGGCGAAAGCCCACCGCGCTGCCGACCGCGTTGGCGACGATCGTCGCGCCCGCCGGCAGCAGCGCCTGTTTGCGGTTGGCGGCGTTCAGCGCCAGCCCGCGCCGGCCGCACCACGCCTCCAGGTGCGCGAGCGCCGCCGGCTGCTCCTGCAACGGGACGCCCGCCACCCTGGCCAGCGCCTCGGCGGTGAGGTCGTCGCTGGTGGGCCCGAGACCGCCGTTGACGATCAGCACGTCGGCGAGCCCCGCGAGCCGCTCGAGCTCGGCGCACAGCAGCGCGAAATCATCGCCGATCGTGACCTTGGCGGCGACCTGGCGATTGAGCGGCGCGAGCTTCTGCGCGATCAGCGAGGAGTTGGAATCCAGCGTGACCCCGCTCATCAGCTCGTTGCCCGTCATCAGCAGTAGCAGTCTCACGCGCTGGCCTCCCCGCGCCCGTGCCGGCGATGTACGCGATCGATGGTCGATCCGTGCGCAGTGTAATCCATCGCTGCCGCAGCGCGCTCAGCGCGGCGCAAGCGCCGCTTCGCGCCCGGGCAGCGCGCCGAGCAGCACCAGCGCCAGCGCGGCGCACGCAGCACCGGCGGCATAGGCCGCGCCCGCGCCGAAGCGCGTCCACAGCCAGCCGCCCAGCACGCCGGCGAGCACGGTCGCCAGCCCCGTTCCCAGGTGCAGCCAGCCGAAGGCCGCGCCGCGCGCATCCGCCGGCGCGCGATCGGCCAGCAACGCCGCCAGCAGGCCCTGCGTGGCGCCCAGGTGCAGCCCCCACACCATCGCCCCGAGCAGCGCCGTCCACGGATCGGCGGCGCGCGCGAGCAGCAGGTCGGCGAGCAGCAGCAGGCCCAGCCCGCAGACCAGCACGGGCTTGCGCCCCAAGCGGTCCGAGCACGCGCCGGCGGGCCAGGCGCTGAGCGCATAGGCCACGTTCATCACGATCAGCACCAGCGGCACCAGCGCCGTGGCCAGCCCGAGCTCGCTCGCGCGCAGCAGCACAAAGGCCTCCGCCAGGCGCGCGAGAGCCAGCAGCACGGCCAGCGCGATCACCGCGCGACAACCGGGTGGCACGGCACCGGGTCGCAGCCAGGCGAACGTGAAGCGCTGCGTCGCGGCGCGCGGGCGCGGCACGGCCGGCTCGCGCACGAACACCACGAGCACCGCGACGGCGAGCAGCGCCGGCACGGTGGCGACCCAGAACACCGCGCGCACATCATTCGCCAGCAGGTACATCAGTGCGATCGCGAGCGCCGGCCCCAGCACCGCGCCCACCGTGTCCAGCGCCTGGCGCAGCCCGTAGGCGGCACCGCGCGAGGCCTGCGGCGTGACGTCGGCCACCAGGGCATCGCGCGGCGCGCCGCGTATACCCTTGCCGAGGCGGTCGATCGCGCGCGCGGCGAACACCGTCGCGGCCGAACCGGCCAGCGGAAACAGCGGCTTGCTGAGCGCCGCCAGCGCATAACCGCACAGGATCAGCGGCTTGCGCCGCCCGCTGCGGTCGCTGAGCGCGCCCGAGAACACGCGCATCACGCTGGCCACGCCTTCGGCCGCGCCTTCGATCAGGCCGAGCACGAGCGGGCTGGCGCCGAGCCCCGCCACCAGGAACACCGGCAGCAGGCTGTGGATCAGTTCCGAGGAGGTGTCCATGCACAGGCTGACGAAACCCAGCGCGACCACCGTGCGCGGCACACCCTGCTGCAATTGTTGTCCCTCCCGTCAGGCGCACCCGCACCCGATCCCGGCTAGACTGCCCGCTCGACGCCCGAGATCGCAAGCCATGAGCGCACTCCGCCCCGCAAACCATCGCGACCGCCCCGCTGCAAGGCAGCGGGCGGCGCGCGCCGATTGCCCGGCAAGGTACTGAGATGCTCGGTTATCGCCACGCCTTCCATGCCGGCAACCACGCCGACGTGCTCAAGCACGTGGTGCTGCTGCAGCTGCTCGACTACCTGGCCGCCAAGGACAAGCCGTTCTGGTACATCGACACGCACGCCGGCGCCGGGCGCTACACGCTGACGCAGGGCTACGCCGCCGAGCAGCGCGAGTACGTCGACGGCATCGAAAAGCTCTGGAACGCGGGCGTGCTCCCGGAAGCGCTGGCACGCTACGTCGAGCTCGTGCGCACGCTGAACCCGCACCACCGGCTCAAGTACTACCCCGGCTCGCCGTGGATCGCGCGCGCGCGCATGCGCCCTCCGGACCGCCTGTGGCTGCACGAGCTGCACCCGGCGGATTACGCATTGCTGGAGCAGGAATTCGCCGCCGGCCCCGTGCCCACGCGCGTGTTCAGCGAGGACGGCTACGCCGGGCTCAAGGCGCTGCTGCCGCCGGAGCCGCGACGCGCGCTGGTGCTGATCGACCCGTCCTACGAGGTGCGCGAGGACTACGCGCGCCTGGTCGAGGCGCTGAAGCAGGCGCTGCGCCGCTTCGCTACCGGCGTCTACATGGTGTGGTACCCGATGATCCCGCGCCGCGAGTCGCGCGAGCTGCCCGCGCGGCTCGCGACGCTGGCTCCCGAACGCTGGCTGCGCGCCGAGCTGGTGGTGCGCGCGGCGGACGCCGCGCACGGCCTGTACGGCAGCGGGGTGTTCGTGGTCAATCCGCCCTTCACACTGCGCGCCGCCCTCGCGGAGAGCCTGCCGCGGCTGACGATGCTGCTGGGGCTCGACCGCCACGCGACGTTCACGCTCGAGGGCAGCGCCGACTAGGCGCCCGCGCGGCACGCACGCCGGAGCGGTAGCCTCAAGTTCGCGCCGCCGCGGCCGATAAGCCCTGCTGCAGTACCAGCCGGGGTGACGATGAAGATCCAGGGTTCGCAGGTCGAGTTGCGCGCGGCTCACTTCGAGAAGCGCGAGCACCGCATCGAGCGGCAGTTGCAGGTGTCCATCACGCGCGCGCCCCCGCCACCCGCCGCCGACGCCGACGCCGCCGCTCCCGCGGCATCCGCCACGTCCGCGCTCGACGCGGAGGTCCGTTACTTCCAGTTGCTGATAGAAATGCTCTCGGGCCGCGCGGTCCGCATCGCGACCATCGCCAGCGACGCCTCGGCGACAGGGGAGCCTGCCGACGGGGCGCCCGCCGCCTCGCCGGCCCCGTCGCTCCAGATCGCGGTCTCGCAGCGCACCAGCGAACATTACAGCGAGGCCGAGGCCAGCGCCTTCGCGGCCGAGGCCACCGTGCAGACCGCCGACGGGCGCGAGATGCGCCTGGAGCTGTCACTGCTGATGCAGCGGCGCTTCGAGAGCACGACGTCGGTCACGGTCTCGTCCGGCGAGCGCAAGGACCCGCTGCTGCTCAATCTCGCGGGCAATGCGCCCGAGCTCGGTGCCGTGAAACATGCCTTCGACCTCGACGCCGACGGCACGCAGGAAATGGTTGCCATGGCCACGGGCCGCAGCGCCTTCGTCGCGCTCGATCGCGACGGCGACGGGCGAATCAATGACGGCCGCGAGCTCTTCGGCGCGTTGACCGGCGACGGTTTCGCGGAGCTAGCGCGCCATGACGACGACGGCAACGGCTTCATCGACGCGGGTGACGCGGTGTACGCGCGCCTGCTGGCCTTCGGCAAGGACGCCCGGGGCGCTGATGTGCTCACGCCGCTTTCCGCGCTCGGCGTCGGCGCGCTGTACCTCGGCAGCGTGGCAACGCCCTTCAGCGTGAACACCGCCGCGAACGAGACACTCGCCGTGGTACGCAGCACCGGCCTGTGGATCGGCGAGGATCTCTCCGCGGGAACCCTGCAGCAGCTCGACCTGGTCGTCTGAGCGGCGCGCCACTCAGGGCGCGAGCCGCTCGATGCGCCACTGCCCGTCGTCGGCGAGCGTGTAGCTGAAGCGGTCGTGCAGGCGGTTGGGGCGGCCCTGCCAGAACTCGAAGGCATCCGGCACCACGCGAAAACCGCCCCAGAACGAGGGCAGCGGGATGCGGCCCTCGCCGAACTTCTGCTTCAGGCGCGCGAACTCGTCCTCGAGCAGCGCGCGCGAGGACAGCGGACGGCTCTGCGCCGAGGCCCACGCGGCGAGCTGGCTGGCGCGCGGGCGCAGCAGGAAATACTTCAGCGCCTGCGCGGCGCCCATGCGCTCGACCGTGCCCTCGATGCGCACCTGCCGCTCCATGTCCGCCCACGGGAACAGCAGCGCCACCCGCGGGTTGCCGGCAATCTCGCGCGCCTTGCGGCTCTCGAGGTTGGTGTAGAACACGAAGCCCGCGTCGTCGCAGTGCTTCAGCAGCACCAGCCGTTGCGAGGGGCGTCCGCGCGCATCGACGGTCGCCACCGCCATCGCGGTGGGATCGCGCAGGCCCGCGTCGATCGCGTGTTTCAGCCAGCTCTCGAACTGGCGGAACGGCGAGGCGTCGAGGTCCTTGCGGTGCAGGCCGGGAGCGAGGTACTCGCGACGGAAATCTTCCAGGTCCATGGGCGGCGTTCCGGCTTTTCGGTGATGAACGGAGCGCGAGATTAGCAGATGCCCTGCGCTCTCAGGTGCTGAGCATCGTGGCGAGAAATCCGGAGATCACGATGCCGTCGAAAGTGCCGGCGCCGCCGATGCTCATCAGCCCGCCCCCGCGCCGGCCGAGCTCGCGCAGGTGCAGCAGGTCGGCGCCGATCAGCGGCCCCAGCACGCCGGCGCAGAAAGCGACCGGCGCCGCGTGCTCGCCCGCCAGCAGCATCGCGACCAGCGCGGCGAGACAACCCGGCACCAGCGCGGGCAGCAGGATGCCGAGTCCCGCGACCGGTCGCGCCATCAGGTAGCAGGCCGCGACATTCAGCGCGATCGCCACCGCGGCGTGCAGCGGGGCGCCACCACCGGCGTCGAGCAGGCGCGCCAGCTCGTAGACCACGATGAGAGAAGGTATCAGGCAGCCGCCGACGTTCAGCGCTATGACCTGTGGGGCACCGGGCTGAACCAGCCGCGGCGCGAGCCGGCCAAGGCCGAAGAAATCGGACGGGCGGTATTCCAGCACCGCCGCGCCGGCACGGCGCCATACCGGCACATTGAACAGGCTGCCGACGAAGATGCCGATCACCAGCAGCGTGGCCACGCGCGGCGCGATGCCTAGCCCGAGCAGCGCCGACACCATCGCATCGGCGAGCAGGAACGGCAGCAGCAGCAACATCGCCAGCGCCACGATCAGCGCAAGCACTCCGGCGGGCATCGAGGGTCCTCCTGTCGCCGGGCGTCGCGACATCGATGAACCGCCCCGGGCGTGGCGCGACTCTAGCGCAGCGCGCCCGCTTAATGAAGCTGTCACAGATCGCCCGGAGCATGTGCCGCGAACAAGGGAGGAGACACCTCGCATGCAAACCGATACCGGCATCGACGTGAAAAACCTGTCGGACCGCAGGCTGTGGGAGATCCTGCGCCTCGCCGAGACCGACGGGCAGCGCGCCGCCACGGCACTGATCGCCCACGCGCGCGACGAACTGAGCGTGCGCCGCCAGCACACCGAGACGCGGCGCTTTCGCGCGCCTCACTGAGCGGCTCGCCGGCGTCATCAAAAATTCACCGAAACACCACGAGACCTCAACAATCGCCGCGCATCCTCCGTGCATGGAACGCGCAGGGGATACGGCATTGCTGCAGAACATCCACCGCCTCGACCTCCTTGCCTTCGGCTGGTGCCACCAGCGCAACGCCGAAGCCATGATCTTCGTCGCGGCGCGCCGGATCTCGCGCAGCGCCGACGGCTGGCTCTACCTGCTGCTGCCGCTGCTGTTCCTGGCCAGCGACACGATCGACGCCGTGGGCTTCATCGCGCTGGGCTGCCAGGCCTTCGCCCTCGAGCGCAGCGCCTACCTGCTGATGAAGAACACCTGCCGGCGCAGGCGCCCGCCCGATATCCTGCCCGGCTTCCGCAGCCTGGTGATCGCCTCCGACCGTTTCAGCTTTCCCTCCGGCCACACCTCGGCGGCGTTCCTGTTCGCCGGACTGTGCACCCAGGAGTTCGGCCTCTGGGCGGCTGTGCTGCTGTATCCGTGGGCCTGCTGCGTGGGTGCCTCGCGCGTGTTCCTCGGCGTGCACTTTCCCAGCGACACCGTCGCCGGCGCGCTGCTCGGCAGCGCGCTGCTGCTGGGAGCGCGCACGCTGTTCACCGCATGAAGATCTTCTATGGCGTGCAGGGCACGGGCAACGGTCACCTGACGCGGGCGCGGGCAATGGCGCGGGCGCTGGCACGCTACCCGCAGGTGCAGGTCGACTGGCTGTTCACCGGGCGCGAGCGCGGCGATTTCTTCGACATGCAATGCTTCGGCGCCTGGCAATGGCGGCGCGGACTGAGCTTCGCGACCCGCGCGGGACGCGTGCGCCCGCTCGCGACGCTGCGCCAGCTCTCGCCCGGGGAGTTCCTGCGCGACGTGCGCGAGCTCGACCTCGAGGGCTACGACCGCGTGGTTTCCGACTTCGAGCCCGTCACGGCCTGGGCCGCGCGCCGGCAACGGCGCGACTGCATCGGCCTGGGGCACCAGTACGCGCTGGTGCCCGGTGTGCCGCGCTCGCGGCGCCACCTCGTGGGCAGCGTGGTGCTGCGGGCCTGCGCGCCCGTGGGCACGCGCATCGGGCTGCACTGGCACCACTTCGGGCACCCGCTGCTGCCGCCGATCGTCGATGACGACGCGCGCCCGGCGCACTTGCCCGCGCGCGCCTCGGCGCGCGAAGCGCTGGTGTACCTGCCGTTCGAGGATCCGGAGCGCGTGATCGCACTTCTGCGCGCGATCCCGGGCTGGCGCTTCTCGATGTTCGGGCCCGGACTGCCCCGGGAGCAGCGCGGCAACGTGACGACGCACCCGGTGGGGCGCGCCACGTTCGTTGCGGCGCTGGAGCGTGCGAGCCATATCGTGTGCAACTGCGGCTTCGAGCTGATCAGCGAGGCGCTGTGCCATGGCAAGCGCATCCTCGCCAAGCCGCTGGCCGGCCAGATGGAACAGGTGTCCAATGCGCTGGCGCTGCAGGCGCTGGGCTACGCGCGGATCGCGCAACGACTCGACCCGCAGCTGATCGGCGATTTCCTCGCGCTCGGGACAACCGCGCCACGGTCGGACTGGCCGGATGTCGCGGCAGCGATCGCCACGTGGCTGGTCGAAGGCGGGGAGCCGCTGGAAGCGCTGAGCGAGCGCCTGTGGCGCGAGTGCGCAATCGCCGAGCCGCGCGCCGGCAGCGACGCGAGCGACCGCCCCGCGGCGCTGCGCGTCCCGGCCTGAGCGGATCAGCGGGCCATCGTGAGCGGCAGGTCCTGCACCCAGGCCAGGCGCAACTCGCGCGAGGCGAAGCGCAGTCCGCCGTCGTGACGCACGATGCGGTCCTGGTAGCGGATCGCCATGTCGAGCTTCCATTCGGCGCCGTCACGCTGGTAGACATGCGAGGCGATGCAATAGGTCTCGCCGCTCCACACGCCATCATCGCCCCACGCGCCGAGCTGGTTGCCGACCATGTGAAAGGTGCGGTCGTACTGGCGCAGCAATTCCATGCCACGCTCCACCTCGGGCAGGGTATCCATCACGTAACCGGGGCCCGTGATGCGGATCGAGGGCAGCATGATCGTGTGCAACTCGTCCAGGCGACGGTCGTCGATCAGTGCGGCGTAGCGGCAGGCGAGATCCAGGGTATCGTTGCTCATGGGTGCGGCTCGGCGGAAGTTCGCGGCAAGTTATCGTGGCATGCCGCTGAAAGCAAACCGGGCCTCGCGCGCGCAAACAAAAAAGGGCCGTCGCTCGCCACGACGGCCCTTCTGTGAATTGGTCGGAGTGAAAGGATTCGAACCTTCGACCCCTGCCTCCCGAAGGCAGTGCTCTACCAGGCTGAGCTACACTCCGAATACGTTCAGTTGCCGCGCGGGCCTGTCCACGCGGCGCGCATTGTAATGGAAAGTTCTCTCAGGGGATATACATTCGTTCGATGACGATGCTCAGCACCGTCATCGCGGTCGTGACGGCGAGGATCACGGCCAGCAGCACCAGCGGGCGGAAGGGCTTGCGCGGGACCGAGTGAATCCCCGTCGACGTGAAGGCATCGACCCGCTGCTGGTCTTCGGGATGGAGTTTTCCTGCTTCGCTCACGATGTTTCATCCTGCGCCGCGGCGGCGGCGCCAGTCATTGGGGAGAGCAGTATAAGCGCGCGGGGCCGGGCGCGAGAAGCCGCGCCCTCGCCCGCGCCGCGTTCACAGCGCGAAATGCGCCTCGGGCAAGGCCATCAGCGTGGTACCGCCCGCCTCGACGCACAGCGCCAGGCTCTCGGTGCGCGGCAGGATGCGCTGGAAGTAGAAGCGCGCCGTCTCGATCTTGGCGGTATAGAAATCCGCCTCGCCGGTGCCGCCCGCCAGCGCGTCGAGCGCGGTGCGTGCCATGCGCGCCCACATGAAGCC
The DNA here is from genome assembly GCA_022705125.1 of Pseudomonadota bacterium. The sequence goes on along the minus strand of JAKJFB010000032.1, from coordinate 4,326 downwards.
GAGCACGAAATACCCCATGAACATCAGGTACTCGAAGGCCGCGGCATCGGCCTCGTCGGGATTTTTCATCGCCGCGCCCGCGATGTGCATCGTCAGGCCCTCGAGCCGCTTGCCGGTTGCCGTCAGCGCGGCGACCAGCGGCGCCATGTCCGCGTTCCCCGCGTTTTCGCTGCAGAACTGCTCGACGATGGCGGCAAAGCCGTGCAGCAGTTCGCCGCCGCTGCCCATGATCTTGCGCCCGAGCAGGTCCAGTGCCTGGATCGCGCTGGTGCCTTCGTAGATCAGCGCGATGCGCGTGTCGCGCACGATCTGCTCCATGCCGTGCTCGCGCACGTAGCCATGCCCGCCGAACACCTGCACGCCGAGATTCGCCGCTTCGTAGCCGGCCTCGGTGACGAAGGCCTTGGCCACCGGTGTCAGCAGCGCCATCAGGTCCTCGGCCCGCTTGCGCTCCGCCGCATCGGCAGACTTGTCCGCGATGTCGACCAGCTGGCACAGCCAGTACAGGAAGGCGCGGCTGCCCTCGGCATAGGCCTTCTGCGTGAGCAGCATGCGACGGATGTTCGGGTGCACGATCAGCGGATCGGCGGGCCCGGAGGGGTTCTTCGGTCCCGAGAGCGAGCGGCCCTGCAGGCGCTCGCGCGCATAGGCCAGCGCGCCCTGGAACGAGAGCTCGGCCGCCGCCAGGCCCTGCATCGCGGTACCGAGGCGCGCCGCGTTCATGAACGTGAACATGTGGTTGAGGCCGCGGTTCGGCGCGCCGATCAGGAAACCCGTGGCGGCATCGAAGTTCATCACGCAGGTCGCGGAAGCGTTGATGCCCATCTTGTGCTCGATGGAGCCGCAGGAAACGCTGTTGGGTACCAGCGTGCCGTCGGCCTGCGGCAGCTTCTTGGGCACCAGGAACAGCGAGATGCCCTTGGTGCCGGGCGGCGCGTCCGGCAGGCGCGCGAGCACGATATGCACGATGTTCGCGGCCATGTCGTGGTCGCCCGCGGAAATGAAGATCTTGGTGCCGGTGATGCGGTAGGAGCCGTCGGCCTGCGGCTCGGCGCGCGTGCGCAGCAAGCCCAGATCGCTGCCCGCGTGCGCCTCGGTCAGGCACATGGTGCCGGTCCACTCGCCGCTCACCAGGTGACGCAGGTAGGTCTGCTTCTGCTCGTCGGTGCCGTGCACCTTCAACGTCCGGGTGGCCCCGTGGGAGAGCCCCGGATACATCGTCCAGGCCCAGTTCGCCGTGCCCATCATGTCCTCGACGAACAGGCCCATCGAGGGCGGCAGGCCCTGGCCGCCGTATTCCGGCGGAGTGCTCAGCGCAGCCCAGCCGCCTTCCACGTATTGCGCGTAGGCCTCGCGGAAACCGGCAGGGGTGCGCACGCCCTCGGGAGTCCAGGTGCAGCCTTCCTCGTCGCCGCTGCGGTACAGCGGCGCCAGCACGTTCTCGCAGAACCTGGCCGCCTCGCCGAGGATCGCATCGATCAGGTCGGGCGTGAACTCCTCGCAGCCGGGTAGCGCGGCGAACAGTGCCGGAAAACCGAGCAATTCGTCCCTGACGAAACTCATATCGCGCAGCGGGGCCTTGTAGGACAGCATGAAGAACCTCTGGAGCGGGAATTCGACCGCCCGGATGCTAGTCGCGGGGGCGCGCAGGAACCATTACATGGCAGGTAAACGCGCAGGCCTCAGGCCAGGACGTCGAGCAGCGTGCCCAGCGTGTCGTCGGCCGCGCGCACCACCTGCGCTGCCGCACCGGCCTGCAGCTTCGCGGCCTGCAACTCGACGATCGCCTCGGTGAGCTGTCCGGCGTCGCCGCCTGCGGCGCTCGAGACGACGCGCGTCGCGGCGGCCTGGGCGCGCTCGAGACTGTCGCGCAGCCCCTGGAATCCGGTCTGGCCAATGGGAGTGCTGCTCACGGGGAGTGCTCCGCGAAAGTGAAGGCGCTGCAAGTGTACATCCGGACCCGCAAGCCTGCCGTGCGCGGGCACTCAATCCTGCGCGCCACGGCGCAGCCGGCCGATGTCGAGCAAACCCGCCGCAGTACGCACGTCGATACCGGCGCGCCACGGAATGAAACCGATGCGCGGGGCACCGAGCATCGCATCGAGGGTGGCGAGATTGTCGGCAAGATTGGCCATGCCGGGATCGACCTGGTTGGCCACCCACCCGGCCAGCCGCAGCCCGTCGGCGCGCACCGCCTCGGCCGTCAGCAGCGCGTGGTTGATGCAGCCCAGCCGCAGGCCGACCACCAGCACCACCGGGAAACCCAGCCGGCGCGCGAGGTCGGCCAGCGTCTCGGCATGATTGAGCGGCACCCGCCAGCCGCCGGCGCCCTCGACGACGGCGACGTCGTGCGGCCGCGCCAGCGCCGGCAGGCAGCGCGCGTGCAGCGCGGCAACGTCGAGCGCCAGGCCCGCCTCGGCGAGGGCGATATGCGGCGCCACCGCGGGCGCCAGCACCACCGGGTTCACCAGCGCGTAGGGCAGCTCCTGGTTCATGGCGGCGAGCAGCGCGCACGCGTCCTCGTTGCGCAGCCCCTCGGCGGTGGCGACGGCACCGGAGGCGATGGGCTTCAGGCCGATCGTGCGCGCTCCACTCGCTCCGGCCGCCCGCAGCAACGCGGCCGCGACCAGGGTCTTGCCGACCCCGGTATCGGTGCCGGTGACGAACCAGCCCTCAGCCACCGGGTTTCTCCAGCCGCAGGCACAGCGCCCGGTAGGTGGCGGGCAGGGTGCCGTCGGGGTTGGCGAACAATGCGTAGGCCGACTGCAGCCGGCGCCACGCACCGCGCCCGGCGAGCCCGCCGGGGCGACCGGCGTTCACGTTGTGCGCCCCGATCGCGCGCAACTCGCGCGCGAGGCCCTGCACGTCCGGGTACGCGGGCAGGTGGTACTTCTGCCCGATCACGCGCACGGCGAGCCCCGCCGCGCGCGCCGCCCGTTCCAGCGCCGCGACGCTCTCGAAACGGTTCACGTGCACGCCGTCGTCGACGGCGCGCCAAGCGGCGCGCAGTTCCCACAGCGTGTCATCTCCCAGCGTCGCGATCAGCGCCTGGCCGCCCGGCGCCAGCACGCGCGCGATTTCCGCCAGCGCCCGTACCGGGCTCTCGCACCACTGCAGCGCGAGGCTGGAATACACGAGATCGATACTCGCGCCGGCGAGCGGCAGCTGCTCGGCGTCGGCGCACAGCCAACTCGTTGCGCCGCCCGGCGCGCCTGCGCGAGCCTGGCGCAACATGCCCTCGGCAAGGTCGAGCCCGATCACCCCGGCGCGCGGAAAACGCTGCGCCAGCCGGGCGCTGAAATGGCCGGTGCCGCTGCCGATGTCGAGCACGCGCGCCGGGTCGAGCGGCGGCGCCAGCGCCAGCAGCTCCTCGCCGATGGTGCGCTGCAGTGCCGCGGCGCGCTCGTAGCCCGCCGCCGCGCGGCCGAAGGAGCGCGCGACATCCTGCTTGCTGCGCGCGGCAGCGGCGAGCGGCGTGGCGAAACAGGTGAGAAGAAAATCCGTCACCCGCGCGGCAACCGCCGCGGGCCGCGACAGGAACGGTGCATGTGCCGCGCCGGGCACCAGCCACACGCTGGCGCGCGGTTGCAGCCGCGCATAGTGCGCGGCCACCTGCGGCGCCACGATGGCGTCGCGCTCGCCCAGCACGTGCAGCACCGGCAGCTCCAGCGCCGCCAGCCCGGCGCGCAGGTCGAGGCGCGCGAGCGTATCCAGTGCTGCCAGCAACTCGCCGGGGTCGGCGGGCGCCGCGGCGAGCGCGCGCAGCTCGCGCGCCATCTCGCGCTGGCGCAGGTCCCGGTGCGCCTGCAGTGCCGCGAAACGTGCCAGTTGCGCCGGCGCGTCCGCGAGCAGGCCGGCGCGAAATGCCGCGAAGCTCGCCGCATCCATGCCCGCGGACCAGCCCTCGCGCTGCAGGAAACAGGGGCTCGTCGCGATGGTGACCAGCGCGGCGAGATGACCCGGGAAGGCCTGCGCGAAACGCAGCCCGAGCGCGCCGCCGAGCGACCATCCCGCCAACACGGCCCCGGCGGGAATGCGCTCGCGCATCC
>JAKJFB010000032.1:0-267 GCA_022705125.1 Pseudomonadota bacterium | reverse complement strand
CTCGTGCGCGGCCGCGCCGTGCGCGGGCAGATCCAGCGCGAGCACATCGAAATGCGCGGCGAGCGCCCGGGCCAGGGCGGCGAAAACCTCGCCCCGGCTGCCCCAGCCGTGCAGCAGCACGACGCGACGGCGCACCACTTGCCGCTGCGGCGCGGGCACCGTGGGGGCAGCGGCGCTCATGCGCCCGCGATGTCCGCCAGCGCCTGCAACAGGCGCTCGACCTCGGCGACGGTGTGCGCGGCGCTCAGCGTCACCCGCAGGCGCGAC
>JAKJFB010000329.1 GCA_022705125.1 Pseudomonadota bacterium | reverse complement strand
CCTTCTGGATGCGCTGCTGCATCGCGGCGTTGTCGCGCGCGTTGGAGGCGACCAGGCGTTGCTGCACCACGCTCAGCCCGTGGCTGCCGTCGAGCAGGCGCCTGGCCATGTCGTTGGCGAACATCACTTCGCAGCGCGTGTCCAGCAACACCGAGCCCACGGACAGCTTGTCCACGGTGCCCGCGAGCAGCCGGTGCGAGAACTCGAGATGGCTTAGCCGGGCCTGCATGCCGATGGCGATCCTGAGGTGCGGCGTCAGCAGGCGCAGGTTTGCCTTGTCGCGTTCACTGAAGTCCACCGCGTCGGAGTCGCGCGTGATGCGTAGCCGGCACTGCGCGCCATCGGGGTGATGGACTTCCAGCGCGAGGATGTGCTCGATGCCGAGCGGGCGCAGGTAGTCGCGGTAGACCTCGCTCTGTCGCCAGCGCTCGATGCTGATCACGTCGCCGATCGAACAGACCTGCTCGGGTGGCAGGCCCTCGAACGGATCCAGCGCGAAGAAATGCGTGTTCCAGGCCTGCTCGGCTTCCGCCATGTAGGTATCGGCCGAGAACACCACGGCACCGCCCGCCTCGCGCGAGGGGAAGCGCAGCGTGAGGGTGACGTCCTTCGCGGCGAACAGCACGCGCAGCCGGTCGAGGAACGCCTGCCAGGGGCGCGCGCCGGTCAGCCCGGCGTAGAGCGACTCGAGCAGGGAGCCGAGCTCCGTGACCGAGAGTGTCGCGCCATCGCCCGGCTTTTTCCTGTGCGGCCTGTTCTGTGCCATCGATCCTCCGTTGCCGCGATCATATAGAAATTGCCCGGGGGCGTGCACTGCGGTGGGGTTGCCGCGCGGGCGCGGCCAGATCGGCCAGTTATTGACGCGTTCGCCCATTCAGGCGAGGGCTGCGTGCCCGCTACGATCGCTGCACCCCGGATAGCCCGGGGCATTCGACGCGGCATGCATCCGGAGGGCTCATGGCATATCGGGTAATACAGTGGGGAACGGGGGCCGTGGGCAAGCACACCCTGCGCGCGGTACTGGACCATCCGCAGCTCGAACTGGTGGGTTTGAAGGTCTACAACGAGACCAAGGTCGGGCGCGATGCCGGCGAGCTGGCCGACCGGCCCGCCACCGGCATCCGCGCGGTGCGCGAGATGGCGCAGCTGCCGCTGGCTGCGGCCGACTGCGTGCTCTACGTGCCGATGCAGCCCGACTACGACGAGATTGCCGCGCTGCTGCGCGCCGGGGTCAGCGTGATCACCACCGCCGGCAACATGTACCCGCAGGCCTACGGCAAGGAGGTCGTCGACAAGCTGCAGGGCGCCTGCCTCGCCGGCGGCAGCGTGTTCCACGGCTCCGGCATCAATCCCGCCTTCATGAGCGACGTGCTGCCGCTGACGCTCTCGGGGCTCAGCTATCGCGCCCGGCAGATCATCGTGCAGGAAGTCTCGGACATCGCTCACTACGCCGTCGCGGCGCCCGGGATCATGATGGACAACATCGGCTTCGGTAAAACGCCCGACGAGGCGCTGCGCCCCGACAATCCGTTCATCGCGTGGATGAGTGCGTATTTCCGGGAATCCATGCAGATGATCGTCGATCACCTCGGCGTCACGCTCGACGCTGTCGTTCCCGGTCACGACGTCGCCGTGGCGCGAAAGCGGGTCGAGCTCTCTCCGGATTGCGTGATCGAGGCCGGCACGGTGGCGTGCCGGCGTTTCGAGTGGACCGGCATCGTCAACGGGAGGCCGGCCATCATCCTGCGCACCTACTGGAAGACCACGCTGGATATCGAACCCGCGTGGCCGATCGGCTCGGAGAAGGAGGTGGAGTGGACCGTCACGATCGAGGGCACGCCCTCGTTCCAGTGCAAGGTCTCTACCTGCGCGAGCTACGACCCGGCCAATCCGCGTTACAACCAGGGCGGCGAGGAGGCCGCGGTGATCGGGACGGGAATCCACGCGGTCAATGCAATTCCGTGGGTATGCGCCGCGCCGCCCGGCATCCGTACCTTCCGGGATCTGCCGATCATCGGCAGTTTCGGCGCGCTGGCCTGAGCCCGCGCCGTGTTCCCGCATTCATGAAACACGCACCGAGGACGGCAACATGGGCCTGATGGATCGCCTGCGCATCGACGGCAAGGTGGCAATCGTGACCGGCGCCGGTCGCGGGGTGGGCCGCGGCATCGCGCTGGCGCTGGCGGAAGGCGGCGCCACGGTGGTGTGCTCGGCGCGAACGCGCAGCGAGATCGACGACACCGTGCGCGAGATCTCGGGCGTTGGCGGGCGCGCGCTCGCCGTCACGGCTGACGTGATGCAGGAGCGCGAGCTGCAGGCGCTGGTGGATGCCACGCTGCGCGATTGTGGCCGGCTGGACATCGTGATCAACAATGCCGGCGGCAACGACTACAAGCCCTTCCTCGACATCCGCGCGGAGGAGTTCCGCCATCACTTCGACTGGAACACCACCTCGGCCTTCCTGCTGAGCCGCATCGCCACGCCGGCGCTGCTGGCGCAGGGTGGCGGCGCCATCCTCAACATCTCCTCGGGTGCCGGCCACATCGGCATCCGCGGCATGCTGTCTTACTGCGTCGCCAAGGCCGGGCTCGATCACCTGACGCGCAGCCTCGGCGAGGAGCTCGCGCCGAAGATCCGCGTCAACGGGCTGGCGCTCGGCGCGATCATGACGCCGGCCTTGCAGCAGACCTTCGACATGGATGCGGGCTTTCGCGAGACGCTGATCGGGAAGACGCCGCTGAAGAAGGTCGGCAACGCCACCGACATCGGTCTTGCGGCCCTGTTCCTGTGCTCGCCGGCCGCGGAATACATCACCGGCGCAACGCTGAACATCGACGGCGGTCTGCAGGACACCAACCTGCCGTTCCGTCTTCCCGACCTGTAGCTTCGGCTTCCGCTGAACATACTGCAGGGCAGATTGAAGGAACACGCCGATGACAGACACCGAACACAACCGCCGGGTCGCCCTGCGCATGCTCGAGCGCATCGCCGAGGGCGTGATCGACGACGAGCTGGTCACGCCCGACGTGTACTGGTGGGTGCCGGGTCGCGGCGACATGAGCCGGGCGGAGTTCTCGGCGCTGGTCGAAGCATTCAACGGCATGCACCGAGGCAACGGGCGCATGGAGGTGAAGGGCGTGACCGCCGAGGGCGATCGCGTGGCGGTCGAGGCGGAATCTTTCTTCGAGTTGAATGACGGCCGACGCTACAACAACACCTACCACTTCCTGTTCGAGTTCCGCGACGGGCGGATCTGCTGCGCCAAGGAATACAACGACTCGGGATACGCTGCCGCGACGCTGGGCCTGCTCTAGGCGAGCTGGCGGCGGTACCGGCTGGGTGAGGTCCCGAAGCGGCGACGGAACAACCTGTAGAAGGTGGCCACGTCGTCGTAGCCGACTTCGTGGCAGATGTCCTCGACACTGCGATTGGTGAACATCAGCAGGTCGCGCGAGGTCTTCAGTCGGGCATGCTGCACGAACTCGTGCGGCGTGATACCCGCGCTGTCCTTGAAGCGACGGTTGAAGGTGCGCCGCGCCAGACCGAGTTGATCGACGCAGCGGTTGATGACGTCGTGCTCGCCGACGTGCTCGATGAGCCAGCGCTGCGCCATGGCGATCGCCGGATCGAGCCGCTGGATCCGTGACTCCTGGCGCTCGATCAGGTGCTGCCAGTGTATCGCGTAGGTGTCCGCCGCCAGCTGCGCGGTCTGCGCCCCCCAGCGTTCGCCGATCACGGCGAGCATCAGTTCCTGCCAGGGCATGTCGCCGGTCAGCAGCAGTCGTTCGTCGCGGATGCAATTCGCGCCGCGCCGCAACGGCACGCGTGGATAGCGTCGGGCGAAATGGTCGGCGTAGTG
>JAKJFB010000328.1:3272-3859 GCA_022705125.1 Pseudomonadota bacterium | reverse complement strand
TCTGCTGGTACTGGCCGGCGCCGGCAGCGGCAAGACGCGCGTGCTGGTGCACCGCATCGCGTGGCTGGTATTCCAGGACGGCATCTCGCCGCACGGGATCATGGCCGTGACCTTCACCAACAAGGCCGCGCGCGAGATGCGCGCGCGCATCGAGGAGATGGTCGGGGTCTCGACGCGCGGCATGTGGGTGGGCACCTTCCACGGGTTGGCGCACCGCTTCCTGAAGGCGCACTGGGAGGAGGCCGGACTGCCGCAGAACTTCCAGATCCTCGATTCCGACGACCAGCTGCGCGTGATCAAGCGCGTCTACCGCGACATCGGCATCGACGAGGACCGCTTTGCGCCCAAGCAGTCGCAGTGGTGGATCAACGCGCAGAAGGACGAGGGCCGGCGGGCCGCGCACATCGAGTCCTACGGCGACCATTACCTGAACACGATGCTGGTGCTCTACCGCGGCTACGAGCAGGCTTGCGAGCGCGGCGGCATGGTGGACTTCGCGGAACTGCTGCTGCGCTCGCACGAGCTGTGGCTGAAGCAGCCGGCGCTGCTGGCGCACTACCAGCAGCGCTTCCGGCATATCCTCGTCG
>JAKJFB010000328.1:0-3262 GCA_022705125.1 Pseudomonadota bacterium | reverse complement strand
ATCTACGGCTGGCGCGGCGCGAAGATCGAGAACATCCACCAGTTCCAGCGCGACTTCGACGACACGCGCATCGTGCGCCTGGAGCAGAACTACCGCTCGACCAGCGTGATCCTCGACGCGGCGAACGCGGTGATCGCGCACAACCAGGGCCGCTTCGGCAAGCAGCTGTGGACCAGCGGCGAGGAAGGCGAGCCGATCACGCTCTACGCCGCGTTCAACGAGCAGGACGAGGCGCGCTTCATCGTCGATCACATCCAGCGCTGGATCGCCGACGGACACCCGCGCGCCGATGCCGCGATCCTCTACCGTTCCAACGCGCAGTCGCGGGTGCTAGAGGAGGCGCTGTTGCGCAGCGGCATTCCCTACCGCGTCTACGGCGGCCAGCGCTTCTACGAGCGTCTCGAGATCAGGAACGCGCTGGCATACCTGCGCCTGATCACCAACCGTCACGACGACGCGGCCTTCGAGCGCGTCGTGAACACGCCGACGCGCGGCATCGGTGCGGCGACCATCGACCTGCTGCGCGCGAGCGCGCGCGAGCGCGGCATCTCGCTGTGGGCCGCGGCCGCGCAGGACGCCGCCGGGCTGCCGGCGCGCGCGCGCAATGCGCTCACCGCGTTCCTCGATCTCATCGACCAGCTGCAGCGTGATACCGCCGGCATGGACCTGGCCGAACTGGCCGACCACGTGCTCGCGGCCAGCACGCTGCTCGAGTTCCACCGCAACGAGAAGGGCGAGCGCGGCCAGACGCGCGCCGAGAACCTCGAGGAGCTGGTGAGCGCCTGCCGCCAGTTCGTGCCCGAGAACCCGGAGCAGCCGCCGCTGCCGCAGTTCCTCGACCGCGCCTCGCTGGATGCCGGCGACGGCCAGGCCGAGGAGTTCGAGGACGGGGTGCAACTGATGACGCTGCACTCGGCGAAAGGCCTGGAGTTCCCGCTGGTGTTTCTCGCGGGCATGGAGGAAAACCTGTTCCCGCACGCGATGTCGCGCGAGGAGCCGGGCCGGCTGGAGGAGGAACGCCGCCTCGCCTACGTGGGCATCACGCGCGCGATGCGCTCGCTGTTCCTGACCTACGCCGAATCACGCCGCCTGCACGGCAACGAAACCTTCAACTCGATGTCGCGCTTCGTGCGCGAGATCCCGCCGCAGCTGCTGCGCGAGGTGCGTCCGCGCGCCTCGATCACGCGCCCGGTATCGCTGGCCGACCAGTACCGCGCGCCCTCCGCCGCCACGCGCGGCGCCGAGGTGCCGCAGACCGGCCTGCGCCTGGGGCAGGCGGTGCGTCACCCGAAGTTCGGCGAGGGCGTGATCATCAATTTCGAGGGCCAGGGCGCACACGCGCGCATCAACGTGAACTTCGCGCGCGAAGGCGCGAAGTGGCTGGTGCTGTCCTACGCCAATCTCGAGCCCGCCTGAACAAACTTCCAGCGGCAGCCTCAGGACGTGGGCACTGCCCGCGTGCGGCCGTTCTCGTCGATCGCGACGAACACGAAGGTGCCCTCGGTAACCTTGTCGTGCGAGCCGGTTTCGCCCGTGCTGCCCGAGACGCGTGACCACACCTCGATCTGCACCTGGATCGAGCTGCGCCCGACCGAGATCACCTCGGTGTAGCAACTCACGACGGCGCCCACCTGCACCGGCACCATGAAGCTCATGCGGTCGATGGCGACGGTGGCCACGCGCCCGCGCGCGACCTTCGCGGCCGCGATACCGCCCGCGAGATCCATCTGCGACAGCAGCCAGCCGCCGAAGATGTCGCCGTTGGCGTTGGTGTCCTTGGGCATCGCGATGGTCTGCAGGGCGAGCTCGCCGCTCGGTCGCGGGGCTTCGTCGATAGCGGATACGGTTTTTGTCTTTACGGGAGTCTTCATGGGAATGTCCGGTCGTCAGCGAATGTTGGTGAGGCCGCTTCCGAGGCGGGCGATGCGCTCGCGCGCGGCGGGCGCCAGCGATGAGCCGCTGTTGGCCACCGCCTGGTAATGGCGCAGCGCAGTCTGGGTATCACCCTGGCGTTGCGCGATCTCGCCGAGCCCGAAGGTCGCATCCGCCGTGGGCAGCAGCCGGTTCGAGGCGCTCAGGTCCTGTGCGGCGATGTCGAGATTGCCGCGCTCGAGGTGCAGCTTGCCGCGCAACAGGTGGGGGCGGAAGAAGTTCGGGTTCGCGGCGATGGCGCGGTTGAAGCTGTTGATCGCGTCGGCCGGGCGATCGAGTCTCGCCGCGGCGACGCCGCGCAATTCGTGGAACAGCCCTTCGCGCTCCTGCAGCTTCAGCGCCTGCTCGGCGTATTTGAGGGCCTCCTGGTAGCGCCCGGCGTTCATCGCGGCCACGCCCCTGTCGTAGGCGTCGTAGGCCGGCTGGTCGCGCTTCAGGCGCGCGATGCGGCGCTGGTATTCCTCGCGCCCGTCATCGCCCGGCCCCAGCTTCTGCGCGGTGCGCCGGTTGGCGTCGACGCGTTCCTGCGAGGGCGGGTGACTCGCGAACAGGCCGCTCAGCCAGTCCTGTCGTCGTCCCTGCGACAGCTTCACGAAGGTTTCCTGCAATCTCACCGCGCCCTGCGGGTCATAGCCGGCGCGCGCCATGTACTGCATGCCGTAGTAATCCGATTCCAGTTCCGCCTCGCGGCCGTAGCGTGTCTGGACCAGCGCGCCGCTGATCTGCGCTCCCTGCAGCGCGAGGTCCTGGTAGGCACTGTTCGCCGTCGCGACGCCGAGTACCGCGAGGCCGATGTTGAGCAGCGTGCCGGTCTCCTGGGCTTTCGCGCCGTGGCGCGCCGCGGCGTGCACGATCTCGTGGCCCAGCACTGCGGCGAGCTGCGATTCGTCCTCGAGCTGCACCAGCAGGCCGCGGTTGACCGCGATCTTGCCCCCGGGCAGCGCCCAGGCGTTGGGCGAGGAATTGTTCAGCACCACGAACTCGTAGGGCAGCTGCGAGCGCTCGCTGACGCGCGCCAGGCTCTGTCCGACGCGCGCCACGTAGGCATTCAGCTCGGGATCGAGCACGTACTGGCCGCCCTCGCTCTGCTGGCTGGGCCCGTACTGCTGCTCGCCGGTGCGGATCTCCTGCTGTTCCGATACGAAGCTCATTTCCGACGAGCCGGTGACCGGGTTGACGCCGCAACCGCCCAGAGCGCCACCCAGCACCAGGACGGCCAGCGCGGAACGCAATGGGTCGAGGGCATTCATTGGGATAGAATCGCCGTGTGGGTGGAGTCGGCGCGATTCTATCGGCAGAGTCCGCATCCGCACCACCCGAATATTCCCGA
>JAKJFB010000327.1 GCA_022705125.1 Pseudomonadota bacterium | reverse complement strand
CCCTGCCACGCTGGTGCGCCTGCAGGAGTCCTTCCGCGTGCTGTGCGCGCTGCGCGAGGGCGAATGGGGCGTGGCCGGCGTGAACCGCGCGCTCACGCAGACGCTGGCGGAGGCGGGCCTCGCGGAACGCGGGCGCACGCACTACGCCGGGCGCCCGCTGCTCGTGACGCGCAACGACTACGGCCTGGGGCTCTACAACGGCGACATGGGGATCGTGATCGAGGACGAGGACGGGCATCCGCAGGCGCTGTTCGCGCAGGCCGGTGGCGGGATGAAACGCCTGCCGGCGGCGCGCCTGCCCGAGCACGAGACCGCCTATGCGCTCACCGTGCACAAGAGCCAGGGCTCGGAGTTCGACGAGGTCGTGCTGGTGCTCCCGCCCGCCCCCGCGTCCGGCGCCGGCATCGCCGGACGCGAGCTGCTCTACACCGCGATCACGCGCGCGCGCCGGCGCCTCGAGCTCGTGCTGCCCGGCGGCACGCTCGATGCGCGCTGGCTGCGCGCCAGCGAGTACCGTTCCGGGCTGGCCGAACGCCTGTAGGTCCGGTTTCAACCGGGCAATGTCCGCATGAATGCGGACCTACGGGCGCAGCGCGGACAGAATCCCTGCAAGGATCGCGGTCGGCGACGGCGGGCAGCCGCGCACCTCGACGTCGACCGGGATCACGTTCGCCACGCGCCCGCAGCTGGCATAGCTCTCGCCGAAGATGCCGCCGCAGGCGCCGCAATCCCCGACCGCCACCACCAGTTTCGGATCCGGCGTCGCTTCCCAGGTGCGGCGCAGCGCCGCCTCCATGTGCCGCGACACCGGCCCGGTCACCAGCAGCATGTCGGCGTGGCGCGGGCTCGCCACGAACTTCAGCCCGTCGCCCTCGATGTTGTAGTAGGGATTGTTGAGCGCGTGGATCTCCAGCTCGCAGCCGTTGCAGGAGCCCGCATCGACCTGGCGGATGCACAGCGCGCGCCCGAGGATGCGCCGCAGCTGCGCGTGCAGCTCCTCGCGCTCGCGCGCCCCGGCATCGGGCGCGGGCGGCGCCTCGCTGACGATGCCGACCTCGATGATCTGCTTCAGGATGTCGAGCATCTGCGCCTCACAGGTCCACGCCGCTGTAGGACAGGTTGAAGGATTTGTTGATCAGCGGGAAATCGGGAACGATGTTGCCGATCACCGCGTGCTCCAGCACCGGCCAGTTGTGCCACGAGGGATCGTGCGGGTGGCAGCGCCTTATGGCGCCGTCCGCGCCGGTCTCCAGCGCGATCAGCACGGGACCGCGCCAGCCTTCAACCAGCCCGATGCCGAACCCCGGCGGCACCGCGTCGCTCAACGGCACGCGGATCGCGCCGTCGGGCAGCGCGCCCAGCAACTCGCGGCAGATGCGCAGGGATTCCACCGCTTCGTCGAAGCGCACGGCAACGCGCGCCGCGACGTCACCGTCGGTATCGACGGCGCGCGTGACACCCACCGCCGGGTAGGGCGCCACCGGCAGATCGCAGCGCAGGTCGTGCGGCAGGCCGCTGGCGCGCGCGGCCAGGCCGGTCAACCCCAGCTGCAGCGCAAGCGCCGTGCTCACGCAGCCGCAGCCGATGAAGCGGTCCTGCATGCCCGCATGCTCGTCGTAGATCGCGCGCAGCGCGCCCAATTCCCGCGCCAGCGCCTCGCCGTGGGCCAGCAGCAGCTCGCAGCCCGCGGCGTCGATATCCCGCGCCACGCCGCCGGTGACCACCGCGTCCATCGGGTAGCGTGCGCCGAGGACGCAGGCGTTCACGCGCAGCAGGTCTTCCTTGAGGCGCATGAACTGCGCGAGACCCACACCGAAGCCGGCGTCGTTGCCCAGCGCGCCGAGGTCGCCGAGGTGGTTGGCGATGCGCTCGCGCTCCAGCAGCAGCGCGCGCTGGTCCGGGTGCTGCTGCAGCAGGATGGCCGTGTTGCCGATCATCTTGGTGGTGGTCTCGGCGCCGGCGATGGTCATCAGCAGGCCGAATCCCACCGCCTCGTTCTCGGGCATTACGCCCGTGCGCACGGCCTCGACCAGGTGCCACAGCAGGTCGTCGCCGGCGGGGCGGTCGCGGCGCGCGGCGAAGGTGCGCACGTAGTAGTCGGCGATGTGGTTGATCGCCCGCGCGGCGCTGTCCGGGAACTCCGGGTGCCCGGAATCGGCGAGATCGTCGACCCAGGCGGTCAGCATCGGGGCATCCTCGCGCGGCAGGCCGACGATGTCGGCGATCACGATCGCGGGCAGCCGGGCGGCGAAGTCCCGCGTGAGGTCCATTTCCCCGGCGTGTTCGAACGGTGCCAGCAGTTCACGCGTGAGCGCGCGCACCGCCTCCTCCATTGCCAGCAGGCGTGCCGGTGCCAGCAGCGGCCGGATCCAGTTGCGCAGTGCCGTGTGCCGCGGCGGGTCGAACATCAGCAGGAAGGGGAATTCCCGGAAGCGCTCGCCGCTGCCCCCGGAGGAGCCGCCGCCGGCGGCGTGGCTGTAGACCTTCCAGTCGCGCGTGGCGCGCAGGACATCGTCGTAGCGTGACAGCGCCCACCACCGCGCGTGCTCGCTCCAGAACACGGGCGCCTCGTCGCGCAGGCGCTTGTAGACCGGGCGCGGGTTGACGTAGAAGTCCCGCTCATTGGGGTTGAACACGATTGTCATGGGGCCTCCGCGTACGTGTCTGGATGCCGCGCGATAGTCGCCCGCGTGCGCGCGGTTCTCAATCACCATTTGGAGACTGACGCGCCGGCGGCACCGGGCTAAGCTCTCGCAAGGCTGGATCGACGGCCGACGCGTTTCAATACCGGTTGCTGGAGGATGACAGACGTGAGCAAGGTGACGTTCAGGTACCGTGACGGCACGGCGCACGAGCTCGACGTGGAGGACGGCAACACGCTGATGAACGCGGCCTTCTTCGAGGGATTGCCGGGCATCGAGGGCATCTGCGGCGGCGTGGCCGCCTGCGGCACCTGCCATGTGCTGGTCGACGAGGCCTGGCGCGCGGCCTGCGGCACGCCCGATCGCGCCGAGGAAGCACGCCTGGCGCAGATCGCGGTCCGCCAGCCCGCGAGCCGGCTGGCCTGCCAGATCACCGTGTCGCCGCAACTCGACGGCCTGGTGGTGACCGTCGCCGCCGACGGCTAGCCCGCAGCACTCACGTCGCTGCCGGATCAGGACAGAGTCGCACGGCGCGGGATTTGCCGTGCCAGATCGTCCGCGCACCGCATAATGCCCGCCTCTACCCCGCGGGCCTCATGACGGTTCATGCAGCAGCAACTGATCGCTCTCGCCTACGACGCCACGCTGCAGCCCGAGGGTTGGGCGGCGTTCCTGCACGAGTTGCGCCTGGCGATGCGCTCGGGCGGGGCCCTGCTGATGTTCGGCGACGCCGCCGGCAGCGAACCGGCGCGCGATATCCGCGACTCGGCCTGGCACACGCTCACGCTGGCGCGGCTCTACTACGACACCTTCCGCGCGCTGAACCCGCTGGACTACGCGCGCATGGAGCCGGGGCGCGTGTACGGCTACGAGGACTTCGTGCCGCGCGCGGAACTCGAGTGCAGCGAGTACTACCGCGAGTATTGCGTCCACACGTTCAACGAGCACGCGCTGGTCGGTTGCTTCGGCGAGCCCGGCGCGGCCCGCGCGTGGCTGAACCTGAGCCGCGGCGCCGCCGCCGGCGCCTATGAACGGCGCGAACGGCAGTTGCTGCAGGCCTTGCTGCCGCACCTCGCGCGCGCGTTGAAGATCTGTGCGCGCCTGGAGCGCGCCGATGCCGAGCACCGCCAGCTGCGCGAGCAGGTCGATGCCGTCGGATTCGCCACCCTGCTGCTCGACGCCGACGCCAGGGTCGGGGTTGCGAACCGCGCCGCGCAGGCG
>JAKJFB010000326.1 GCA_022705125.1 Pseudomonadota bacterium | reverse complement strand
GGACATCGGCGCCTGCAGGTCCCAGCCGATCCAGATGCCGGCCAGGCTCACCAGCAGCAGCACGCCGCCGAAGAATCTTTCACTCATGGTCGAACTCCCGTGTGCCGCCTGCTGCGGCGCCCCCTCGGGCGCCGCAGCAGGCGGCAGGGTTTGCGGAGGAGGATTACTGCGCGGTGAGGCCGAGCTCGACGGCGAGCTTCCTGAAGCGCTGCACTTCCTGGTTCACGTACTCGGTCGCCGCCGCGCCGGTGCGGGCGAAGGGGAACAGGCCGCGCTCGGCGCGCAGCTTGTCGAACTCCGGCGAGGCCAGCATCTTGTCGAAGGTCGCCACCCACCAGGCGTAGTCCGCATCGGCGACCTTGGGACCGACGTAGTAGCCGCGGGCGATGGTCCAGTCGACCTTGTAGCCCTGCTCGATCGCGGTCGGGATCGCCGCCAGCTCGCCCGGCAGGCGCTCGGGAGCGAGCACCGCGAGCACGCGCACGCGGCCGCCCTTCAGGTGTGCCGCCACCTCGGAGGCGTCGCCCGAGTAAACCTGCACATGGCCGCCCATCAGCGCGGTCATCGCCTCGCCACCGCCCTCGAAGGCGACGTAGCGCATCGACTTGGGATCCACGCCGGCCTCGCGCGCGACCAGGGCCGACTTCATCCAGTCCTGGCTGCCGACCGAACCGCCCGCGCCGTACACCACCTTGCCCGGGTTGGCGCGGGTGGCCTCGATCAGGTCCTTGAGGCTCTGGAAGGGCGAGTCCGCGCGCACGATGATCGCGCCGTAGTCGGCACCCACCGCGGCGACCCACTTCACGTCATCCTCGGTGTACTTGCCGAACTTGCCGATCGCCAGGTTCAGGAAGGAGCCGCCGGAGAAGGCCACCACCGTGCCGGCCTCGGCCGGGCGGTTGGCGATCACGGTGTTGTAGGCCACCGCGCCGATGCCGCCGGGCATGTAGGTGACGCGCATCGGCGCCTCGAGGTAGCCGTTCTGCAGCGCGCTCTGCACGAGCTTGCAGGTGAGGTCGAAGCCGCCGCCGGGCTTGGCGGGCGCGATGCATTCGGGCTTCTCGGGGGCGGCATGGACGACACCGGCGGCGAGCGTGGCAAGCACCGCGGTGGCGGCGGCGAACAGGGTCTTCTTGAGCAGCATGGCGATCTCCTCCATATCGGAATATGTTCGCTGCGCGGCGGACACGTGCCGCCTCGCAGGGTGAGGCGGACGATACGGAGGAGGGCTTTCGAATGCCTTTCAGTGAAGCCGCTCGGCAGAAGTGCCGGGCAAGCAGGATCACATCAGCCCGACACCACGCAGGAGCGAGACGCCGACGCTGGTGGTGAAAAGCGAGCCGAGCGTGGTCAGCGCGATGATGTTGGCGGCCAGCGTGGCGTTGCCGCCCATCGCCCGCACCATCGAATAGCTCGCCGCCGCCGAAGGCGAGGACGCCATCAGCATCAGCACGCCGAGTTCCATGGCGCGGAATCCCGCCGCCCATGCGCCGAGCGTGAACACGAGCGGCATCGCCACCAGCTTGCCGAAGGTGGCCAGCGCGGTGTTGCCGGCTTCGCTGCGCAGGCTGCGGAAATCCAGCGTCGCGCCGGTGCACAGCAGCGCGAGCGGCAGCGTCATGTCGGCGATGTAGGCGGCCGACTTCATCGCCACCGCGGGCAGCGGGAGGGCGAAGGCCGACACCGGCAGCGCGAGCAGGATGCCGAGGATCAGCGGATTGGTGGCGATGCCGCGCAGGACCTTGCCCGGGCCCTGGCTGCGGTGCAGCGAACGGCTGAGCGTGATCACGCCGAGGATGTTCACCAGGATGGTGAGCACGCCGACGTAGAGCGAGGCCATCGCCAGCCCCGCCTCGCCGTAGGCGTTGCCGCAGTAGGCCAGGCCGACCACGCCGAAATTGGAGCGGAAGGCGCCCTGCACCACCACGCCGCGGTCGCGCTCGGGCTGCACGACGAAGCTCGCCACGATCTCCATCAGCAGCCAGATCGCCACCGTCGCCGCCAGGCCATACCCCAGCATGCCGGCGCTCGCCGAGTCTTCCAGCCGCGTGCGCGCGATATTGACGAAGAGCATGGTCGGCAGGCCGACCACGAACACCAGCCGCGAGCCCGCCGCGATGAAGCCCTCGGTGATCAGCCCGACCCGGCGCAGCAGCACGCCGAGGCCGAGCAGCGCGAAGATCGGCCCGGTGACGCCGAGGGAGAAGTCGAGCAGTTGCAGGAAACCGGACATCAGGGCCTCAACACGAACAGCAAGACGGACAGCGTGCCCACGGACACCAGGGTCGACAGGAACACCGCCGAGGCCACGGTGGACTGGCAGGCGCCATAGCGCTGCGCGAACAGGTAGGGCGTGATGCCCGCCGGCAGCGCCGCCAGCAGCACGCCGGTGGCCACCCACAGCGGCGGCACGGCGAACACCTGGGTGGCAAGCAGCCACACGATCGCCGGATGGACCACCGCCTTCAGCGCCACCAGCAGCGCCGGCTCGCGCAGGTTGCCGCCCAGGCTGTAGCGCGTCAGCGAGGCGCCGAGCGCGAACAGCGCGCACGGCGTCGCCGCGCTGCCCAGGCCCTTCGCGACGGCGTCGAGCGGACCGGGGATGTCGATGCCGAGCAGCGCGAACGCCAGCCCGCAGGACAGGCCCCAGATGATCGGCGTGCCGAGCACGCTCTTCGTGAGCTTGAGCAACATCGGCCCCAGCCCCTCGCGCGCGCCCTGCGCGGCCTCGATCAGCGCGGTGGTGGGCGGCAGCATCAGCAGGCTGTGGCAGGCGATCATCACGAACAGCGGCAGCGCCGCCGGCGGGCCGTAAGCGGTCATCACCAGCGGAATGCCGAGCATCCCGGTGTTGGAGAAGCCCGCCCCCAGCCCGAGCACCGCCTGCTCGCCGAGCCGGCGCCCGAACAGCACCCGCCCGCCCAGCATCGCCAGCGCATACACCCCGAAGGCGCCGATGTAGTAGGACAGCAGATAGCCCCAGGGCATCGCGTCGGGCAGCTCGGCCTGCGCGATCGCGCGGAACAGCATCAAGGGCAGCGCGAAGTTGAACACGAACACGGACAGCCCGCGGTTGGCCGCCTCGTCGAACACGCCGGAGCGCGCCGCGACGTAGCCGAGGCCAAGCGTGCCGAAGACCGGCAGGATGATGCCGAAGATGATGTCCATACAGGCCTTCGTGCGGGGCGCGCGACGGACGCGCTGGAAGGATCGGGCGGCTTTCGGGAGCCGGATGCGAACCCGCATGATGCCCGCACACCGCGGCACCGTGCAGTCGTAGCAACACGGATGAGGGCGTTCGCCCGCCTGCACCGCCCCGGCCTGCGTCCGGCTTCGAGTGGAGACTACCGGATCAGCGTCGCGCCAGCCCGATGCGCAGCACCGCCGCCACGTTGCGCGCGGTCAGTTCGACGTTGGCCGCGGCATCGTGCAAGGCCTCGTCCAGCGTGCAGGGCTTGCCCAGCACGCTGAACACCGCGTCGATGCCGTGCGCGTGCACCACGCCGACGTCCGCGCCGAGCGAGCCGGCGATGCCGATCACCGGGATGCCGTGGCGCTTGGCGACGCGGGCGACGCCGATCGGGGTCTTGCCATGCACGGTCTGGAAGTCGATGCGGCCTTCGCCGGTGATCACCAGGTCGGCGTCGCGCACGCGGGCGTCCAGCCCCACGGCGGCGGTGACGATCTCGATGCCCGGTTTCAGCGTGGCGCCGAAGAAGGCCAGCATCGCCGCGCCCATGCCGCCGGCCGCACCGGCGCCTGCTACCGCCTCGACCGCGACGCCGAGGTCGCGCTCGACGATGCGGGCGAAGCGGGCGAGATTGGCATCGAGCGCCTGCACCATCTCGGGCGTGGCGCCCTTCTGCGGGCC
>JAKJFB010000325.1 GCA_022705125.1 Pseudomonadota bacterium | reverse complement strand
GCCGAGCATGAACCCGCGCGCCCGGCTGTCGCCCGCCGCCCAGGCGAGGTCGCCGATCCGCTGGAAGCCGAACATCGAGTAGTAGATGTAGAACGGGATCATCGGCACGTTGTTCGTGCTGTACGAGGTGGCGGCGACGATCCAGCTCGACATCGCGCCGCCCTCGTTGATGCCCTCCTGCAGCACCTGCCCGTCCTTGGACTCGCGGTAGTACATCAGCTGGTCGGCGTCCTGGGGCTTGTAGAGCTGGCCGACCGACGAGTAGATGCCGAGCTGGCGGAACATGCCTTCCATGCCGAAGGTGCGCGACTCGTCCGGCACGATCGGCACGACGTGCTTGCCGATGTTCTTGTCGCGCACCAGCGTGCCCAGCATCTGCACGAAGGCCATCGTGGTGCTGATCTCGCGCTCGCCGGAGTTGTCGAGCAGGCGCTGGAAGCTCGACAGCGGCGGGATCGCGAGCGACGCCGAGGTGCGGCGCCGCTGCGGCAGGTAGCCACCTAGCGCGGCGCGCCGCTCGCGCAGGTACTTCATCTCCGGGCCGTCCTCGGGCAACTTGATGAAGGGCACCTTCGCCAGGTCATCGTCCGACACCGGGATCTGGAATCGGTCGCGGAAGCCGCGCAGCGCGTCGGCCGTCATCTTCTTGGCCTGGTGCGAGATCATCTGGCCTTCGCCCGATTCGCCCATGCCGTAGCCCTTCACTGTCTTGGGCAGGATCAGCGTCGGCTGACCGGTGTGCTTCACTGCCGCGGTGTAGGCGGCAAAAACCTTCTGCGGGTCGTGGCCGCCGCGGGTGAGCTTCCAGATGTCGTCGTCGCTCAGGTCGGCGACGAGTGCCTTGGTTTCCTCGTAGCGGCCGAAGAAGTGCTCGCGCACGTAAGCGCCGCTCTTGCTCTTGAAGTCCTGGTACTCGCCGTCGACGCATTCCTCCATCAGCTGCAGCAGCTTGCCGCTCTTGTCCTTTGCGAAGAGGGCATCCCAGCCACCGCCCCAGAGCACCTTGATGACGTTCCAGCCGGCGCCGCGGAACACGCTTTCGAGTTCCTGAACGATCTTGCCGTTGCCGCGCACCGGACCGTCCAGGCGCTGCAGGTTGCAGTTGATGACAAAGACCAGGTTGTCCAGGTGCTCGCGGCCGGCCAGCGAGATCGCACCCAGCGACTCGGGCTCGTCCATTTCGCCGTCGCCCATGAAGGCCCAGACCTTGCGCTGCGTGGTCTCGGCCAGGCCGCGGCCCTGCAGGTACTTCAGGAAGCGCGCCTGGTAGATCGCCATCAAAGGACCCAGGCCCATCGAGACGGTGGGGAACTGCCAGAAGTCGGGCATCAGCCACGGGTGCGGATAGCTCGAGAGGCCCTTGCCGGCGGTCTCCTGCCGGTAGCTGAGCAACTGGTCTTCGGTCAGCCGTCCTTCGAGGAAGGCGCGGGCGTAGATACCCGGTGAGCTGTGACCCTGGATGAAGAGCAGGTCGCCGCCATGCGTGTCGGTCGGCGCGTGCCAGAAGTGGCCGAAGCCGATGTCGTACAGCGTGGCGGCCGACTGGAAGCTCGCAATGTGGCCGCCGAGCTCCGAGCTTTCCTTGTTCGCACGCAGGATGATCGCGAGCGCGTTCCAGCGAATGATCGAGCGCAAACGGTGCTCGATGGCGCGGTCACCGGGCGACCTGGCTTCCTGCTCCGGAGGAATCGTGTTCTTGTACGCCGTGGTCAGCGACCGCGGGATGTACAGGCCGTCCCGACGCGCCTGATCGACCAGGCGATTGACCAGCAAGTTCGCGCGCTCCTGCCCTCGGTGCAGTTCCACTGCCTTGAGTGCGTCGAGCCATTCGCCGGTCTCCGCGGGATCGGCATCGTCGTTCATGTTCATGGAGTCTCCTGGCGCCGGCGCCGTTCGGTCTGAACGCTCTCGGCAGGTCACTGCGAGGCGTGCGGATCAACTGCCGCGGTTTTTGGTTTCATCGAAAACGGGCAGATCGGCTGTGGCACCTTAGGCGGTGATCAGGCCGGCCTGACTGGCAATCTGGTCTATTTGGTCTTACCAAACGGACCGGATAATATCGAGACCTCGCCAGCAGCTCCATGCGGGTTCCCCCGCATGGCAGGCGCAGTTCACGCAGGAGCCTCACCGTGGCAAGCCAGCCGTCTTTCCGCGCCGTCGCGCATGTACGGCGCCCGCGCCTTTCGGACACGATCACCGACCAGATCGAGGATCTCATCGCCACCGGCAAGCTCAAGCCCGGCGACAGGATGCCCGCTGAGCGCGACCTTGCGCAGCAGCTCGACGTGTCGCGCCCATCGCTGCGCGAGGCGCTGCTGATCCTCGAAAGCCGCGGCCTGCTGCAGGCCCGACGGGGCGGCGGCTTCAGCGTCACCGACGTAACCGCGCCGACGATCACCGACCCATTGGTGCATCTGCTGCAGCGTCACCCCGAGACCGTCGACGACATCCTCGAACTGCGCCACGGGCTGGAGTGCGTGGCGGCCGAGTTCGCCGCCATGCGTGCCACCGAGGCCGACGACAAGCGGCTGCGCGAGATCGTCGGCGGCATGAAGCGCCGGCGCGGACCGGTCGACCCGCTCGAGGACACCGATCGTGACGTCGATTTCCACATGGCGGTGGCCGAAGCCTCGCACAACGTCGCCCTTGTGCACGTGATGCGGGGCATCTTCAACCTGATGCGCATCAACATGCTGCGCTCCCGCGAAGCGCTGTGCCATCAGGCGGAGAACGTGGCGCTGCTCGACGAGCAGCATGCCCAGATCGCCAAGGCCATCGCCGCGCGCGACCCGAAAGCGGCGCGCGCGGCAGCGAACATCCACTTGAGCTTCGTGCAGGCGAGCCTGCGCGAGGCCGCCAGCAAAGATGGCCGCAAGGCCGGCAACAGCGCCGCCGCACCAGCCCCGAGTCCGGCCCGCGCCCGCAAGCGCAGCGACGGTGACGCCGGTGCCTGATCCGGTCGGTGGTTTGGCGCCGGGCGCTGCCACTGAATCGTTCGGTGGCTACGACCCGAGCGCGAAGCAGAAAGCGCAGGCCAAGACGGCGCGCATCCCGATCAAGGTGGTGCCCGCCGAGGTGCTGAAGAAGCCGGATTGGATTCGGGTCAAGGCGGCGACCCCGAATTCGCGCTTCTACGAGATCAAGCAAATCCTGCGCGAGCACAAGCTGCACTCGGTGTGCGAGGAAGCCTCGTGCCCGAACATCGGCGAGTGCTTCGGCAAGGGCACGGCCACGTTCATGATCATGGGCGACAAGTGCACGCGGCGCTGCCCGTTCTGCGATGTCGGCCATGGCAGGCCCGACCCGCTGGATGCCAGCGAGCCGGAGAACCTGGCCAGGACGATCGCGGCGCTCAAACTCAAATACGTGGTGATCACGAGCGTCGATCGCGACGACCTGCGCGACGGCGGCGCTGCGCACTTCGTCGAGTGCATTCGCCAGACGCGCGAGCGCTCGCCGGCGACGACCATCGAGGTGCTGGTGCCCGACTTCCGTGGCCGCGATGACCGCGCGCTGGAGATCCTGATGGCTGCGCCGCCGGACGTGATGAACCACAACCTCGAAACCGTGCCGCGCCTGTACAAGGAAGCGCGGCCCGGCAGCGACTACGCGTTCAGCCTGAACCTGCTGAAGAAGTTCAAGGCCCTGCACCCCGGCGTACCGACGAAAAGCGGGCTGATGGTCGGCCTCGGCGAAACCGACGACGAGATTCTGGCCGTGATGCGCGACATGCGCGCGCACGACATCGACATGCTGACGATCGGCCAGTACCTCGCGCCGAGCGGTCACCACCTGCCGGTGCGGCGCTACGTGCACCCGGACACCTTCGGCCTGTTCGAGCGCGAGGCGCGCGCGATGGGCTTCACCCATGCCGCCATCGGCGCGCTGGTGCGCTCGAGCT